>CAYPTK010000157.1:0-6714 GCA_964413555.1 uncultured Bacteroidales bacterium
GCGGCCCAGGAGAAAAAAGGGTTGTTCGAAGTGGCCCACAACGGCACCCTGTTCCTGGACGAAATCGGCGAGATCAGTATGCCCATCCAGGTCAAGCTGCTCCGGGCGGTCCAGGAAAAATGCTTTAAGATGGTGGGGGGCAATGAGGACATCACGGTGGATGTCCGCATCATTTCCGCCACCAACAAGGATCTGGAACACGAGGTGATCGAAGGCAATTTCCGGGAGGATCTGTTTTACCGGCTCAATGTCATCGAAATCAAAATTCCGCCGCTTCGGGAAAGAAAAGAGGATCTTCGGCCTCTGGCCCAGCACTTTCTGGAAAAATACGCGAAGGATATGGGCAAGGAGATCACCAAAATTTCGTCTTATGCCATCGATCTGCTCAATAAATATGATTTTCCGGGAAATATCAGGGAATTGGAAAATCTGATCGAGCGGAGCGTGGCATTGACCAGCACCAATATTCTTCTGCCGGACAGTCTGGCGCTCTCCACCTATAAAAGGAGGCGACAAGAAGAGACGGATCGTCCCGCGAACGGCGGAAACCTTGAAGCAGTCGCCGGGGGCGTATATCTGGATGAGATCATGGCGGATATCGAACGGACCTATTTGAGGAAAGCCATGGAGGTGGCGGGCGGCGAAAAAAAGAAGGCCGCTGAATTATTGGGGATCAATCTACGGTCGTTGCGGTATCGGTTGGATAAACTGGAGGTAGGGGGGCGGTGATGAGCCATCCTTCGCGTATCACGTCACCCATCGACAAATTTTTGTTTGATGGTGACAAAGATTGTAATATGTCTGTAGGGTCGCGGAGAAATGGGCATGTAACGGAAATCGGGTTGTGTTTATATGTATTTGAAAAATAAATAAAAAAAATTATTCTATTCGATTTTACACTGTGGCATAAGGCTTGCTTTATTAAGTGCCACAAATAAGGTAAGCGTGAAAAGATGAGAAGGACAAAAAAGCAAAGGAGGTGGCAGCGGCGTAGGGCAAGAGTCTATTGAACGCAAATTGAAAACACTTGGTTATTCAAACATTTTTTCAGGAGGAAGTTATCATGATGATGCAAAAGATTAGAGGCAAGAACGAAAGTGGTTTCACCCTGATCGAACTTATGATCGTTATCGCCATTATCGGAATCCTGGCGGCCATCGCGATTCCGAACTTTATTGCGTATCGGCGGCGGAGTTATAACTCGGCGGCCAATTCGGATGCAAAGAATGCCTATACGGCAGCTCAAGCCTACTTTATCGATAATTCCGATGCATCCATTACCGATGTCAGCCAAATTGATGGTACGGAAGGTTTTCAGCAGACTGAGAATGTGACCGTAACGATTTCCGGTACTCAGGGAAGTCTGGCAATCACCACTGTACATGACAGCGGTACGATAACATTCAAGGTGGATGAAAAAGGCGCGATATCGCCCTAATATGTTGATTCGATCATGATGGCAAGTACAAAAAGCGGATGTTGCATCAACTGATACAACATCCGCTTTTGAGCAGGGCGGTTGTTTTCTGGGTTCCATAATGACGACCGCCCTATTTTTTGGGAGAGAAAGCGCTCTCTGCTCTATCGGGATGGGGCTGGAAAATGATCGGGAAAAAGGGGTTCACGCTATATGAGCTTTTGGTAGTTATCGCTATTATGGGAGTCCTTGCTGCAATTGCAATACCTCGTTTTGTGGAATACAGAAAAAAATCCTATGATAAAACGGCTGTGGCGGATGTGAAAAGTGCCTATACATCCGTGCAAACCTATTTTGTGGATTATCCATCTGCCAAGGTTACCTTGGATAAGGTAAAGAAGGCTGGGTATCGGCAAACGGAGCATGTTCAAGTGCGTGTCATAGAAAATAAGGATGAGGCGGATACACTTGAGATGGAAATTGAACATAAAAGGGGCGCACTGATTTACGTAATTGATAACAATGGAAAAGTAACCAGAGTGGAAAAGTAGGTAAATATTCGATGATGCAAGAAAAATTAAGATGAAACCAAATATAGATCAGCCCAAAGAACGTTGGGAGCCCGATTTAGAAAAGTTGACGATTGTCATATTTTTAGTCATTATTATGGTCGTTTCCTGTATTGTACTTTTGGCTTTTGTTCCCCCGACGAGCAGAGATGCGTTGATCCACCACCTTGCAATTCCAAAACTCTATTTAAAAAACGGCGGTATTTATGAAATACCCTCCTTGAAGTTTTCTTACTACCCAATGAATCTTGATCTTCTCTATGCCATTCCCCTTTATTTTGGCAGTGACATTCTACCAAAATATATCCACTTTTTTTTCGCTCTTCTTACTTGCTGGTTGATATTTGTGTATCTGAATGAGAAATTAAATAATTTTTATGCTGTTTTTGGGGCGTTGTTTTTTCTTAGCTTGCCCGTGATCGTAAAGCTGTCGACAACAGTTTACGTTGATCTGGGCCTTATCTTCTTTTCCACGGCCTCTCTGATATACCTGATAAAGTGGATGGAAAGGGGATTCGGATTTAAGTACCTGCTCATATCTTCTATAATGTGCGGTTTTGCTTTGGGGGTAAAATATAATGGCATAATTTCATTATTTCTGCTCGGACTTTTTGCCCCTTTGATCTATCTTTTTTCTCATAAATCTCATCAGTCCCTCCGGAAAGCCGCGATGTACGGCATGTGTTTTTTTTTGTTTCCGTCCTGGTATTTTCGCCATGGCTGATCAAGAATTATCTCTGGACAGGCAATCCAATATATCCGCTATATGATCAGTGGTTCAATCCAACGGACCATCCGAAGACCAGTATTAATGCTGGATTCAACCATTTCATTTTCCGCTCCGTTAACTATGATGAATCATTCTGGGATATCATATCCATTCCCATTAGAATATTTTTCCAGGGGCAAGATAACAATCCCCAGTATTTCGATGGCCGCCTAAACCCTCTCCTTTTTTTTCTGCCGTTATTCGCCTTTTATCGACGAGATATTCCCCGTCTTAAAATCGAAAAAAATGCTTTTCTCTGGTTTTCGATCTTCTATCTCTTGTTCGTTTTTGTTAAAACGGATATGAGGATTAGATATGTATCGCCTATAATTCCAAGCCTTATCATTTTATCAATGTTCGGGTTGAACAATATTGGTAGATTTGTCAATTCGATCAATAAGGGGGTGAAACGAAAATTTTGCATTTTTACAGTTGGTTTTGCCGTAGCAACCTTGCTTGCTCAAAATTTCCTTTATATTGCGGAGCAATGGACGGTAGTGGAACCATTGGCCTACATAACAGGAAGAATGAGTAGAGATGATTATTTGGGGAAGCACCTGAAAGATTACAATACAATCCGGTTCGCTAATGAAAATCTACGTGAGGATGCGGTTATTATATCACTTTTTCTGGCGAATCGAAGCTATTATAGTGAACGAAAGATATTATTTAATCACGGTGTGTTTTTTGATATATTGAAAAAAGCTTCGAGTCCAGAACTCATTTGCCGGCATACCGCTGACGCGGGAATTAGCCACCTCATTATTCGTTATGATCTTTTTGAAAAATGGGTAAACACCAATTATAATCAAACAAACCGGCGAGTGCTGTCGGAATTTATGATGAATTATCTAAACCTTTTATTTTCGTATAACGGCTTCGGTTTATTTGAAATCAAAACATGCGAAGATGCATAATCCCTCAAATAGCGGAAAAATAAGACCTCGCAGGTTAGAATTCGCATTTATATCCATTCTGGTGCTAATATGGTCGATATATGGGAGTTCTTTGAATGCATCATGGCAATTCGATGATTACGGCAATATCGTCAACAATAAGAATGTTGAGTTGAGAACCATCGATGCAAAATCCTTTCATAACGCCATGAAATATCGATCAGGGATGAACAGGCCTATTGCCAGGATCACGTTTGCCATTAATTGGTATTTTGACCAATATAAGATAAGGAATTATCGTGTCGTCAACATTCTAATTCATTTTTTGGCTGCCTGGATAGTATTTTTGATTATTATCAATATCCTAAATTTGCCAAAAGTAAAATGCTTCCATGAGAAGTGGAATTTTATAATTGCCTTGTTGGCCTGTATGCTATGGGCCGCCAATCCGATTCAGACACAAGCCGTCACTTATGTCGTTCAGCGGATGACATCAATGGCTGCTCTCTTTTATCTTCTCGGTATGTTTTCTTACTTAAAGGCAAGAATCAACAATTATTCCAACAAAAAGTTATTTTTCTTATATGCGTTATCAGCTCTATGTTTTGTGTTAGCTTTGGGCTCAAAAGAAAATGCCATTACTTTACCATTGAGCCTTCTGCTTTTGGAAATCGTGTTTTTCCAGAACATAAGAAAACCGGAGGATATACGAATCGTAATCGTGGTTGTTCTTTCAACCACAATTGTTTTACTCTTGTTGGGTGTATGGCTATTTTTGGATAGCCGGCCATTATCGATAATAAACTATTCTGATCGACCGTTTACACTTTTTCAGAGGATTTTGACTCAGCCGAGGGTGATAATTTTTTATTTGAGTCAAATCTTTTATCCCATCCCTCAGAGACTGTCGATAGAACATGATATTATTGTATCAAATTCGTTCCTATCCCCATTAACAACAGGCCTTGCGGTTGCAGCAATAATCATGAGTATTGGGGGCGGGGTTTACCTTATTAAAAAGCATGCTATTGTTTCATTCGCCGTGCTGTTCTTTTTTTTAAACCACCTTGTGGAAGCTTCGATTATTCCGCTTGAAATGGTTTTTGAACATCGCAACTATTTGCCATCAGTTTTTCTTTTTTTACCGGTCGCTATGGGGATTTGTCGCCTTATCAATCGCTTAAAAGAAAGTTATGCTTCTTATCTACTCACTGTTTCCGTCGGGTTGTTTATTTTTGGGTTGGGAATGGGGACCCACATACGGAACATGGCGTGGGCAACAGAAAGGTCCTTATGGGAAGATGCGATCGAAAAGACGGGTGAATTAGCGAGGCCTTATCGAAATCTCGCAACCCAGCACTATGCAAAGGCAGGAATGTATGGTGAGGCAATATTCCTTTTGGAGAAATCAATAAATCTGAGATATGCCAAATTACAGTATAGAGCCAAGCATTTCCATAATATGGCTGCTATATTCTATAAGTTAGGCGCTTATCAAAAAGCGATTCAATATGAAAAAGAGGCGCTTAAAATATATCCCGGCCAAGAATCCCACTATACGATGGTGTTGTCCCTGATTCAATTGGAAAGGCTGGACGAAGCCCTAAATGAGATTTTATCCAGTTCTACAAAAAGTGTCCCACATAGAAGAAAATATCTCAATCTCGCCGGGAAAATATTGATTCAAAAAGAACGTTATTCTGAGGCTTTGGTATTATTCCAACAAGCCCTGAAATTGGATTTAAATAATTTTCAAAGTTTGCTAAATATAGGGATAAGCCTGAGCAAGATCGGTCGATTTGATCTTAGTACCCGTTTTTTAAGCATAGCCCGGCGGATCGCTCCTCATGATTTGACGCTATTGATGGCGTTCATTGAGAAAGGCGTAAGATCAGATGATGCAAAAACCGATCAATACCTGAACAAGTTGTTTGCTTCCAGGGATGTGTTAAGTATAATAAAGAGTGTAAAGGAGATTGAGAAAAAGCCTGTTTTGATACCGTTGTCTGAACATTTCATTATTCCGGTATTATCGGAAAAAATAGAATCGATTTCCTGTGCAATTTTAAAAAATGATTGCTTTTTGGGCAAAACGAACGAATAATATACTCGCATCAGAACAAAGAACTCTTCAATAAGCTCAATGAATTGATACATTCAGACAAATTAAAGCTATAGAACAAGATGATGACAACAGGTAATGTATAAAGAGAAAAAAATTTGTGTGATAGTGCCAGCGTATAATGAGGCGAGCCAGATCGGAAAAGTTATTGAGACGATGCCCGAATTTGTTGATCGGATCGTTGTAGTTGATGACAATAGCATTGATAACACTGCTGAAGTGATAAAAAGCTACCAGAAATCCGATCCGAGAGTCCTTCTGATACGACATAAGGAAAATCAGGGATGCGGCGGTGCTCTGGCCTCCGGATTGAAGTGGGCGAGAGATAACGACGATGATATTGCGGTTCGGATGGATGGGGATGGGCAGATGAACCCAGCGGATCTACCTGATTTGATAAATCCAATCGCTTGCGGATGTGCGGATTATGCGAAAGGGAACCGGTTGATCACCGGAGAGGCATATCGGAAGATCCCCAAGATACGCTATTTCGGCAACGCATTTCTGTCTTTGCTAACGAAAATCGCTTCTGGATATTGGCACGTGGCCGATTTTCAATCCGGATATGCGGCGATCAGCAAGGAGGCCCTTCATTCAATCAACTGGGACCAAATGTACAGAGGATATGGTCAACCGAATGATTTGATGATCCGACTCAATATTTATAATTACCGAGTCAAAGATGTTCCGGTCGAACCCGTCTATAACATCGGCGAGAAATCAGGGATTAAAATTAAGAAAGTGATATTTACCATCGGTTGGTTGTTGTTTAAAATGTTTTTTTGGCGGATGAAAGAAAAATATATCATTCGAGATTTTCATCCTTTGATTTTTTTTTATTTTCTTGGTGGATTTTTCGGAGTTATGACGGTTCTTTTGTTTACGAGGGTATTTTACTATTGGATTTTTGTAGGCCACATCCCATCCATAAACGCATTGGC
>CAYPTK010000158.1:0-6669 GCA_964413555.1 uncultured Bacteroidales bacterium
TTTTGAAGTAGTTTTAATGCTCATTACGAAGTTCTAATACATAATTTGGGTTCAATTATTTTGTTGTAGTAAAGTTTTCAATGCAATCATTGATCAAACGAGTAAAAAAAGATGTAGGAGATAGGCCTGCAGCTCTTATTTGCTGAGGGATAATGCTGTTTTTGCTCATGCCTGGTACAGAATTCAGTTCCAAAAAATATAAAATATCATTTTTAAGTATGTAATCAATGCGGACAACCCCTCTGCAATTGAATATATTATATATCATTGTAGATAATACTCTGCATTCATGTTCTGTTTTTTCAGGAACGCGTGCAGGTGTTATCTCTTCTGCCATCCCGTCAGTATATTTGGCTTCAAAATCAAAAAAATCTGTTTTACTGATAATTTCAGTTACAGGAAATGTTTCCATTTTACCACCAATATTTGCCACTCCACATGTCAGTTCTTTTCCCTCGAGGTATTCTTCGATAAGTACTTCATCATCTTCTTTAAACGCGTTTTGAATGGCCGTGGTAAGATTTTCTTTTTTGTTAATTTTTGTTATACCAAAGCTCGACCCTCCTTTATTGGGTTTTACAAAACAGGGGATGCCTGTTTCTTCTATAATCTTGTCGGTTTCAACGGGGTCATGTTGTCTTAATAAAATGGTTTTGGACGAATAGATATTATAAGGTTTTAAATAGTTTTTACATATGTACTTGTTAAATGTTAGGGCAGAAGAACAATGATCTGAAGTTGTATAAGGGATGTTCAACATGTCAAAATACCCCTGAAGTTTACCGTCTTCACCGGGTGTGCCATGAATGGATATGAATATGCAGTCAAAAGTGATCTTATTTGCACCTGTCGTAAGGCTGAAATCATTCTTATCAATAAGTATACCTTCAATGTCACCCCCTTTGCCTTCCCATTTGTCAGGGCCAATGTTGATGATGAATACATTGAAAAGGTCTTTATCAATCATTTGGCCGAGTTGTTCTGCACTTTGTAGTGAGATGACATTTTCTGATGAATTTCCGCCTGTTAATAGTGCTATATTTTTTTTACTCATTTTTTAAAATAAATTTTGACTGAATAATCGTGTGCAAATTAATAAAAAACATGTTTTGTTCTTACAGAAAATGAAAATTTGGTTGAGCTCACGAGCGGAAATGATACCAGTTTTTAGAGGTTGCCTTAAAGTTTAATCTTTAACCCCAAATATGCATTACGAAGTTCTAATACATAATTTGGGTTTACTGAAACGTGATTTTAAAAGGCACGTGTAATTCAGTGCATCTACTTTGTTTCTATATGCTTGAAGCAGGTTCGCGTGTCTCCAGCTTAAACATATCGGGTGTATTGTCTCCATTTTTCAATTACCTGATGCATATCATCCGGTAATCGAGTTTCGAACGAAAGGGTTTTGCCGGAGCCAGGGTGTTGAAATTCAAGTGTCCTGGCATGAAGAGCCTGACGAGGCAGTATTTTAAAACAATTGTGGACGAATTGTTTGTATTTCGTGAACGTGGTGCCGCGTAAAATAGAATTGCCACCATATTCAGGGTCATTGAACAATGGATGTTTAATATATTCAAAATGTGCCCTGATTTGATGGGTTCTTCCTGTTTCCAATTTACATTCTACCAGGGTAACATAATTATACCGTTCAATAATTTTATAATGGGTTATGGCATGTTTCCCATGATCGCCATCGGGGAATACATGCATTTTTTTCCTGTTTTTCGGATCACGTCCCAAATGCCCCGTGATGGTACCTTCTTCTTCTTCAATATTGCCCCAAACGAGTGCTGTATATTTACGGTTAATCGTGCGTTCATAAAACTGCCTTGCCAGTTTGTTTAACGCGGATTCTGTTTTAGCAACGACTAAAATCCCTGACGTGTTTTTATCAATCCTGTGTACAAGCCCGGGCCTTACTGTACCGTCCTGGTACGTGGGCAAATTTTTGAAATGCCAGGCGAGGGCATTCACCAATGTCCCTGTATAATTTCCATAACCCGGGTGGACCACCATGCCGGGTTCTTTATTAAGCACGATGATATGATCATCTTCAAAAATAATGTTAACAGGGATATTTTGAGGGATTATTTCAATCTCCCGGGGAGGGTATGTCATTACAATGGTGATGACATCACGAGGTTTGACTTTATAATTTGATTTGACAGGTTGTTCATTCACCAATATGTTACCGGCTTCTGCTGCAGATTGAATTTTATTCCGCGAGGCATTTTCGATTTTATTCACCAGGAATTTGTCTATTCTTAGTTTCCCCTGGTTCGTGTCAGCCACGAAGCGATAATGTTCATAAAGTTCAGTATTGGTGTTTTCGGTTTGGTGCATTGAATGTTTTTTACACGCGAAGATATTGAAAATTGCTTACAATCAACACGGGCAAACTTGTAAGAGGGAATGTATGGTTTTCGAATATGAAATACCTGTAAATTAAAACGCGCGATCAATCATTAATTTTTTCCTTTCGGTGAACCCGTATCCATTATTGATTTCTACAATATATATACCACCTGGAATGTCGGATATATTGATCCGGTTATTGTATTCAAATGTTCTAATGAGACGCCCTTGTATATCATATATTAAAATATGCATACCCGATTTTTCAATTCCGGTAGATAGTTTAATGTTTACCTCCCTGTCAGCAGGGTTGGGAAATAGTTTGACATGATCTTCATAAGGTTGATGATGATTTTCAATATTTGTTTTTGGAGGTAATTCGCCAAATACCGGCCTTACCATTATGGAACCAGCCTTGCCGGATCTTGCCCATATTCCCTGCGTGTTGTAATATAAATGATCGCTTGCATCGGTGTTTTTATCAAAACCGACATTCAAAAATACTTCATAAAATTGTTCCCATCCAACATAAAATGTCCCGGATACTGTAACCGGTTCCTGTAGATATAAAGGGTAATAATGATTTAATCCCTTGAATACCGGTTTATAATAATCATCCGTGTTAGGGTATTCACTATACCTGGAATATAGCGTGTCCCCGGGAACCCCGTTGTTGTCATCCCAAATGGTAAGTTTGAAATTTATCGTTGTTGTCGTGTCATCATAGTCCTGGTTAAAATAGAAATATATGGCTTTTAATGAATCTTTTTTGTAACTGTTGAATTGACAGGCTACTTTGCCGTATTTCGTTCCGACCAGGCCATATCCTGCTTCAGCAGAACCATCATCATACGCGTAATAATTATGAAATTTCTGTAGATATGTAAGCGTGTCATTTTTTTTATTTATGTTAAAGGTATCATCAACCGTGAGATAGTGAATCATTTCAAATTCAGCAGAATCATGATCGAATATACCGGGAAATATATTTTCATTAGGGCGTTCGGTTAATTCAACGTTTAATGTATGGGTCTCAAGCGGGCCCATGAAATCGAATCCGGCATCAACTATATTGAATGATTTGTTGTATTGATGGTTTTTGATCATGAATCTTCGATATGCATAAACACTATCACCTTCTGAAAGTTCCTGGTCATATAAATTTTTATATCGTGTTTGTATTGTATTTTTCCATGGACTTTCTGATGCCTGGATTTTCACGTAATGTTGCCAGGGCATAGCAGTTAGGTCTTCCAATATATTGGGGGCGGGGGTAATGAATCCGACATCTTTGAATGCCGTGTCATGTTTATCGCGGCCTGTATCCAGCATGACATAATCGATGTTCCAGTGATCAACATTGGCTCTCAGGCCTAAAACATCATTATTCCCTGTAATGCTGACAATATTTCTGAAACGGAACCGGAACCCGTTTTTTAGATAATCATTATTGGTAACCGGGATTAGCACAGGTTTGAACTCGTGTGATCCAGTTCCCCTGATGCCATATACAATATTCCAAGTGTCCAATACAGGGTTATAAAAGTCAACAATTAAAGAATCGGATGATTCAGGTGCATCACCTAATCCCTGGGGTTGGTAGAAAAAACTTAAATATACAGAATCAGCAGGAGTAAAGTCTTTTCCACCGCGAGGAAACCGGTAATGAATGCTATCTTTAGCGTGGTAATAATATAACGGCTCATTATATATTTGATAGAGAGTGTCATGATATGTATATAATTGATCTCCTTCTTTATAAAAATAATTTAATGTATCAACAGGATAAAAGATTCCATCTTTTTCAAAAAATAAAGAGTCTTGTATTAAGGGAAAATCAATGTCACTGATTTTTTTCCTGATTAATGAGCCCAGTAACGAGTCTTTTTTATTGAATTGTAAATTAATGGGTTTGCTCGTGAGTGTATCGGCTCCGAACGTGTTTTTTGAGCGGCTGTAGAGCTTGCCACCTGCATTCAGCGCGTCAAATGTTGCAACACCTATCGTAACCGGGTCAATAGCATACGTGTTGTTGATAAATACATATTTATCTTCCCATTTTGTATTGTCAGGATACATTCCATCATAAGAAAAATCATCAATAAAAGGAAGTGATATAGTGTCATTCGTGTTTTTTAATGATTTGAGGGTGTGTTTATTTACAGCATCGTTCAGTTCGGGATTGAATTGTATGCCCGTGAGGGTTTCTTGTGCCCGTGTACCTGAGATGAAAAATATGCTTAACATCAGGATGTTTAAAATTGATTTCCGGGTATTTGTATTTCTTGATATATCTTTGCCTTTCAACATTTAATTAATGTTTTTGATTTTTGTTGAGTCCAATGTTAACCAAAGATCAACGGTTGCTGCCTGTGGTATTTTGTTTGATTTGTTATGTCCTGGATTTTGTTTCCATACAATCGCGTTGTATGTATCCCGTTCATAATTAATGGTATTATCATAATGTTTATTGCCAACATTCAAAGAAGAAAGGATTATTTTTTTACGTGCCTGGTCTAATTTTAGCCCTCTTACATTCGGGGGGGCGATTTTTTTTGTTTTATACCCATTGCCAAGTACCAGGTCTATTTTACTTCCAATGTATAGTTGTTTTCCTTGATGGATTCTCTCGCCTTTAAATTTTTGTGCCAGAACATTGTTCCTTGCAATATCTTCCCTGTAAGATATTTTCCCGACATCAAACCTGTGTGTTTCAAGAATTGCCTGCGCCTGTCTTAGTGAAACACCAATAACGTTCGGAACTTTTTTTTCGGGTGGTTTAGACGCGTTGACGATGAGGAATATGTTTCTTCCTTTTTTTACTTTAAATCCTGGTGGAGGATCCTGATTCACGACTGTGCTGGGACGTGCATTTTGCTTGAAGATAGAATCCTCTATTTCAATATTAAGATGGTGTTCATTGGCTAATTGATTGCTCTCTGCTACTGTTAATCCATTAAAATCAGGTACAGAAAAAGACTGCCCGTGATGCGTGTAAAATCTCAGGAACATGAACACGCCAAAAAAGAAAAGTATGGTAAACAATGCTGCATAAAGCATCCGTTGAATCCATACATGGGTTCTGATGTAATCGATTATTTTATTTATTATTGATGTTTTCATTTTGATAAGAACGTAAGATTTATAGAATAATTATTTATTTTTTAAATGATTGTTTTTTTAAGGCTTTTGTAAAGTGTATCCCTTTCTATAGGGACGCGATTGGATTGTTTTATAATGTGTTCGATTTCACCGGGTGTTTTGGGTTTTAGATATTCCATGCCAGCCATTGAATATATTTTTGTAGAATTCAACACTGTCCCATCTAAGTCATTGACACCAAAGTGAAGTGCTATTCGTGCTGTATCTACTCCCAGCATAGGCCAGTAAGCTTTCACGTGTTGGAAGTTGTCTAAAAAGATTCTGGAAATAGCATAATTTTTTAAATCTTCAATAACCGGTACTTCCCCGGTTTTACTCATTTTATTGTTTGGTTTTCTGTATTTTAGCGGGATAAAAACCTGAAAACCATTCGTGAGGTCCTGCAGGTTTCTGATCATCAAAAGGTGTTCAACCCGATCCTTGTATGATTCGATATGCCCGTAAAGCATCGTGGCATTGGAAGGAATATTTAATTGGTGTGCCACTTTGTGTATTTCCAGCCAACGTGCAGCATCTATTTTTTCAGGACATATTTTGTTTCTTACCAATGGATTAAATATTTCTGCACCACCCCCGGGAATAGCATCTAACCCGTTGTCTTTTAAATGAATCAATCCGTCTTTAACTGTTAACCCGCTTTTCTCTATCATATAATCTAACTCAACAGCAGTAAAAGCTTTGATGAATATACCGGGGAATTGAATTTTGATTTTCTTTAAGATTCCCGCGTAATAGAAGAGATCATGATCAGGATGCACACCACCTACGATATGTACCTCTGTGATCCCGTGGTCAATAAATTGTGCTATTTTATTGATTATCTCTTCAGTGGTAAGTTCAAAACAGCCGGGTTCGTTTTTTTTCCTGGAATAACTGCAAAACCTGCACTGGTTAATACAAATGTTTGTTGGCTCAACATGGATGTTCTTGTTATAGTAAACGGTTTTTCCATTTTTTTCTTGATTTATGTAATCTGCCATTAATCCCAATATTCCCAGGTCTACTGATTGATACAGGACCATTGCATCTTTTTCATTGATGCGCTGTTTGTTGATGATTTTTTCTACAACAGGGATGAGTTCTTGATCAATGATAGATTCGGAAATAAAATATGACAGGTATTTTTTCATAAAGCATATAATTCAAATG
>CAYPTK010000159.1:0-6579 GCA_964413555.1 uncultured Bacteroidales bacterium
TTTATATTACGAATATAATTTATTTTATTTCTTTGTTCTTTATTATGATAATTATTACGGCAAAGATCAGAACAGAACTTCTTATCTACCCTGCCATAAATAGGTTCTCCACAATCTAAACAACAACGTTTCATTTGGCATTTTTTCGTAAAAATAAAAAAAAATTTTTACAAACAATAAAGGGCAAAAGAATTTAATGTTAATTCTTTTGCCCTTTATAAATATTTAAATAATTATATATATTACTTATTTAAGCATATCAACACTTCGTTTAACAAAATCAGTTAAATCTTTACCTTTAAGCATATTATTTGCAAGTAAACCCAGGTCAATTAATTGTTTTACCAACTTTTGATCTTTCCCGTAATCCATCATTACTTTTCTCTTTTTTTCATTCAGCTCATTTTCATTCTTGTTTAACGATTCGAGCTTGTCTTTTTCTTCCTGCTTAATTTCTTCTTCTTTCTTATCTTTTGTCTTTTTTTCCAATTCATTTTTTTCATTATTTACTTTTTCAATTTCTTTTTCAGTATCCTGTACTTTATCACCAACTTTATTATTCATATCATCTATTACTTTTTTCACAAGCCGGTGATTCGTATTTACAACAAAATTATAGCTTTCGGGCATTTCACCATAAAAAGGCATTCCTCCACCTAATTTTGACATATCCCTCATTCTACGCAGAAATTCTGATTGAGTGATTGTTACAGGCTGTCCTTGTTCTCCAAGATTTTCAAATGACACGAAAAAGTTTTTAGGCCCGGATGGAAGCTGGCTTTCAAACACGGGGCGCAGTCTGTCCTGTTCTAGTTGTGAAAGATTGGTCTCTTGTTTGTCTTCCCTGGGAATCAATCGTTCTGCAATATCCGAGTCAACACGGACAAAGCGTGCATTTTCCAACTTTTGCTCAAGATGATTGACAAAATGTGTATCCAGTTGGCCATCCAAAATAAGAACATCATACCCTTTATCTTTAGCGTCTTCTATATATTTATGTTGTTCTTCGGCATTTGTTGAGTACAGGTATACTATTTTGTTGTCTTTATCTGTCTGGCTGCTCTTGATTAATTTTTCATACTCTTCAAACGTGAAATATTTCCCATCTGTATTCTTTAGCAGGGTTATTTTTTTAGCACGGTCATAAAATTTTTCATCAGATAACATTCCATATTCAATAAATATTTTCAGATCATCCCATTTTTCTTCAAAAGATGGCCGGTCATTATTAAAAATATCGGACAACTTATCAGCGACCTTTTTGGTAATATGAGAAGATATTTTTTTTACATTGGAATCGCTTTGTAAATAACTGCGCGAGATATTCAGCGGTATATCAGGAGAATCAATCACTCCATGTAATAAGGTAAGGAATTCAGGAACAATTCCTTCTACCGAATCCGTAACATATACCTGGTTCGCGTATAATTGAATTTTATTCTTTTGTATTTCTATATTATTCCGGATTTTAGGAAAATACAAAATACCTGTTAAATTAAACGGGTAATCTACAAATAAATGAATATAGAACAATGGTTGTTCATATCCGGGATAAAGTTTACTATAAAAATTATAGTAATCCTCATCTTTTAATTCTTCAGGGCTTTTTGTCCATAAAGGAGTGGTATCATTAATGATGTTGTCTTTACCTGTTTCTATTTCTTTTCCGTCTTTCCATTCCTTTTGTTTTCCAAATGCAATGGGAACCGGCAAAAATTTACAATACTGATTCAGCAGTTCGGTAATTTTTTGTTCTTCGAGGTATTCTTTCGAGTCTTTATCAATATGTAATATCACATCTGTACCTCGTTCCTTTTTATCAACCTCTTCCATGGCATACTCCGGATTTCCCTCGCATTCCCATCTCATCGCTTTGCTATCTTCTTTATACGATTTTGTTCTCAACTCTACTTTGTCTGAAACGAGGTATGACGAATAAAATCCCAGCCCGAATTTACCTATAATAGCATCTGTCTGATTTTTATACTTTTCCAAAAATTCTTCGGCACTTGAAAAAGCAATTTCATTGATATACTTATTAATTTCTTCCCTGGTCATCCCCACTCCCCGATCTGAAATAGTGATGGTCCCGTTTTTTTTATCTACAGATATTCGTATGGTCAAATCACCAAGCTCTCCTTTAAACTCGTTAACAGAAGCAAGCGTTTTAATTTTTTGGGTAGCATCTACAGCATTGGCAACGATTTCTCTTAAAAAAATTTCATTATCGGAATATAAATATTTCTTAATGATAGGAAATATATTATCCGATGTTACATCAATTTTACCTTTTTGCATATTCTCTTGAATTTTAGCGTTATACAATATATTATTTAATTATTTCACGTTGGTGTTGTGCAAACAAAGGGTATGCCAAAAATATACAAACCTGACATTTCGGCATAAAATTCGCGAAATGACTGTTTAAATGTCAACACAAAATTAATCAATATGGCCATTTTGAAAAATATTTATAATATAATATAACAAATCTTTATTTTTTTCGTAAAGTCATTATAACTTTACACTTCATTAAATTTAGAAATTGCTATGATAAAAAAAATTGTATATTTCATTGTCGTATTGATGCTATTGTCTTCCTATTCAATTTTTTCTCAATACAAGGTAGAACAATGTGATACATTTTTGAATACATTAGATGCAAAAGGACAAAAACAAGGATGTTGGGCAAAATATTACCCTAACAAAACCATCCGGTATAAAGCATATTTTATTGATGATCAACCAATAGGAAAAGTTATCAGGTATTATGAGAACGGGAAAAAGATGGTTGAGATGATTTATACGGCTGAAAACAACAAAGTAAAAGCAATACACTATTTTAGCAATGGAAATATAGCCGCTAAAGGCAATTATATAAACAAGCAACGGGATAGTACCTGGAATTTCTACAGTTATTATGAACAAAATCTAATTGTGCAGGAACAATATGACAAAGGAACAAAAATCGGAAAAACAAAAAGGTTTTACGATAATGGTAATCTTTCTGAAGTGGTCGAGTGGAAACAAGGTATTAAAGACGGCGAATGGAAACAGTTTTATGATAATGGCAACATTCGCTTAGAAGCTCATCACGAGGATGGAAAAGTAAATGGAGATTTTAATTCATATCATTATAATGGCAACATTCACATTGATGGTTATTATAAAAACGAATTAAAACATGGTGATTGGAAATTCTACAACGAAAAACGTGAATTAAAATATACCATAAAATATAAAAATGGAAAAGCTTTAAATGAAGAAGTCCTGCAAGAAAGAGAGGAAGAATTCTTTAAAAAAGTGGAAGAAAACAAAGGAAAATATTCCGAACCATCAATGAATGATATGTCATCACCTCCTGAAAGCAGATAAAGAAATGCTAAAAATATTGATGATCCCACATCATAGATCGCTATACCCCGGCGTTTATTATACAGTACACCACGGTATAATTCTAAGAAGCATTCATTACAGGTTCAGTGAATGTCTATAAATCGTCATTCATGATGTTTTATAAATATTTATATTTGGTGGTTTTGTAGAATCAACAACAAAAAAATGGATAAAAAAAAGATTTTATTGGCGATGAGCGGGGGAATCGACAGTTCCATCTCTGTATTGCTTTTGCAAAGATTGGGCTATGAAGTACATGGAATCACTTATAAAGTCATAGATGAATCGTTCATTTTCAATACATTAGAAAAAGCATCAAACATAGCAAAAAAATTAAACATTCATCATAGTATAAAAGATATTTCAATACCTTTCAGGGAGAATGTAATAGAATATTTTATTAACGAATACCTTGCAGGGCGAACCCCCAATCCCTGTGTATTCTGCAATCCCACGATAAAATGGAAAACATTGATACATTCAGCAAAAGAGATGGGGTTCGATCACGTGGCCACGGGGCACTATGCCACGATAACACGTTCACGGAACAGGTGGGTATTAAAAAAAGGACAAGACACCAAAAAAGATCAGTCGTATTTCCTTTGGAAATTATCCCAGCAGCAACTTGCACGCACCATTTTCCCGCTGGGCGGACTAACCAAAGATAACGTGATGGATATTGCCAGACACGAGGGGCTTGATGAGCTTTTGAACCAAAAAGAAAGCCAGGAAATATGCTTCATCCCGGGTAATGACTACAGGCAGTTCCTGATAAACAATGTCAATCAATTGAATCAGAAAACCGGTCCCGGAAAATTCATTAACTCAAATGGCGAAATTTTGGGTGAGCACCAGGGGCATCCTTTTTACACGATCGGGCAACGGAAAGGACTCAATATTGCTGTCGGGTACCCGTTGTATGTCATTCGCATTAATCCTGATGATAATACAATCGTGCTGGGCCCGGAAGAAGAATTAAAACAGTCAGAAATATATGCTCAAGACATCAATATGATTAAATATGAAGATATCCCGGATCAATTTGAAGCCAATATAAAAATCAGGTATAACCATAAAGGAGAGCAAGGGGTGATCATGAAACAAAAGAATGGAATAAAAATTTCATTGAAAAATCCGGTCTCTGCTGTTACACCCGGGCAATCTGTTGTTTTTTATGATAATGATGAAGTGATTGGCGGGGGTATTATACAAAAAAGCCCTGAAATCAGTCAAAAAGAGTAATATCAAACAGTAAATAATGAAGGAACGATTAAAATATATTGTCATTTTTATCCTTGTTCATGGATTAAGCATGAATTCATTGTTATCAGACGACTATGGGAAATACCTGCTTTATCTTACTGATAAAAACCAAAGTGGTTATTCAATTGAAAGCCCCGGGGAATTTCTTTCAGACCGCGCGATACAACGACGAGAAAAATCGAGTATTGATATTATCATGAATGATTTACCTGTTTCGAAATATTATATCGACTCTATTAAATCGCTTGGCTTTGTCATTCATAATAGTTCTAAATGGTTAAATGCCGCGTGTGTTGATTCAATTTCTCCATCAATGGCAGATTCATTGCTTAACCTTTCTTTCGTGAAATCTGTTGAAAGGGTGTATACTTATAAAAATACAAAACATAAAATTGAAAAGTTCAATGATTTTAAAGATATATCATTATATACAAGCAATAAAGAAAAAGAAGCAATACATTATGGCGCTTCCCTACGCCAAATACAAATTCACCAGGGAGATTTTTTACACGGGAAAGGATATTTGGGACAAGGCATTCATATAGCCATTTTAGACGCGGGATTCAAAAATACTGATAAACTGGAAGGCCTTTCACATCTTTTCTCGAATAATCAAATTCTGGAAATAAAAGATTTTGTCGAAAACGACGATTCAGTATATGAAAACCATCACCATGGCACGCATGTCTTATCAATAATAGGTTGCCGGGAAGATGACCATTTAATTGGCACGGCTCCTGAAGCAAATTTTTATTTAATTAAAACAGAAGATGTTAATTCCGAATATTTAATTGAAGAGTTTAACTGGGTTGTCGGAGCTGAATATGCTGACAGTTCGGGAGCAGATATTATTAATACTTCATTGGGATATTACAAATTTGACGACCCCGGTCAAAATCATGATTATCCTGATATGGATGGGAATACAACAATTATATCCAGGGCAGCAGATATAGCGGCATCTAAAGGAATGTTGATCGTGGTAAGCGCGGGGAACGAAGGCGATTCGAAGTGGCGTTATATTACAGCTCCGGCTGATGCCGACAGCATCCTGACTATCGGCGCTATTGATACAGCAGGTGTTATAGCTGATTTTTCATCCAGGGGCCCTTCTTATGATCACGATATAAAACCCAATTTAGTAGCAGTAGGGAAAGGTAGTGTAATCCTTAAGGAAAACGGTGAATTTGCCCAGGGGAACGGCACATCATATGCAGCCCCTATCATATCAGGCCTTGCTGCTTGTTTATGGCAGGCACACCCCGATGTATCCAATTACCAATTAATGAAAGCCATAGAACAAAGCGCGTCTTATTATCTGTCTCCTGATTCAACGTACGGTTTTGGAATCCCTGATTTTAAAACCGCTCATAAAATCCTCTCCCATTATAAGTCTTCCCTGGATACCATGAATAACAATTTTATCAATATTTTTCCTAATCCGTTTTATAACGAGTTAAATATTCATTTCAACAAAAAAATCAACGAGCCTGTCACTATCAAGGTACTCGACCTCAAAGGCCATAGTTTATATTCAAAAACCGCCCCGTTGAATAAATATTATTATTCATTTTTGGTTATGAATGACCTCACTTTTCTGGCCAATGGAATTTATATTTTAGAAATTAAAAGCCCTAGTATCCATTCAAGGATAAAAATCGTGAAACAAAAGAACCATTAATCTTTTTGGTACTACTGTCTTGTCACGCCTGACATAACGCCCCTGGTTTCGTTCTTATTCGCTTTTTCTTCATGAAAAAAGACTCACGTAGCTCTATGGCTATGCTTATTTTTTTTCATTTTGAAAAATTCAACCAAAGATCAAAATTTTCCTTCCCAGGGGGTCCCCCCTGGGAAGGAAAAACTCTGCATCATTGTTGCCAAAAACTATGTATTCTTATTTGCTAAAAACTTTGTACT
>CAYPTK010000160.1:0-6577 GCA_964413555.1 uncultured Bacteroidales bacterium
ACAGCAGGTAGGACATTTTAATCATATTGAAAATGTCCGGCAACTCTTTCGTGACAGCAGGAAAAATTTTTGGATATGTACAGGTCATGGACTAAAAAAGCTGGTGAAACAACAATCCGGCCGGTTCACGTTTGAAACATTCTATCCGGATCCCGTGTTTTCTGATAATTCCAAAAAATCAGAATGGTCATTCTTGTCCATTTATGAAGATCAAAATAAAAATATATGGACAGGGACATGGGGTGGGGGACTCATGCTTTTTAACCCCCGCAAGGGAACATTCACGCATTTTAAACACGATCCTTCAAACGTTTACAGTATAAGCAGCAATGTTGTGACAGAAATTAATGGGATACAAGATGGTAAATTATTGGTAGGTACATATGACAAAGGCGTCAATATTTTTGATCCTGTCACTGAATCCTTTATTAATTACAACAATTCACCTGCCTTAAAACGTCAAATGGACTCCAGGGTTAATATCAGTTCATTCCTTGTTGATGCAAATAAACGAATATGGATAGGTACCACGAATGGATTGTATTTGTTTGACAAATGGAAAAATAGTCAGTTTAGCAACTCTGAAGTGAAGTTGACTAAAGACTGTGTGACAGATCTATTACAAGACAGGGCAGGCGGTATTTGGGTTACTTCAAACCGCCGGTTGTTGAAATATGAACCGGGCAGGAATAAATTCTCGCGATACAGGGTGTCATTTTCTGAAAAAGGACAAAAAGATTACGTGACCGATTTTGCCAAACATGAAGATGGAACACTGTTTATCACCACGTTTGATGACGGCCTGATTCATTGTACCGCTGAAGGAGAGGTCATTCTGCGATATACACGTCCTGAAATGGTAAGCAACAATTTAAATACTGTTTACATAGATACTTCCGGGATTGTATGGTGTGGTGGTATTAATGGAATATCGCGGATTGATTTGCAGTCAGGCACGATAGATAATCGTATCGCGTTTGATGACAGCCGGAAAAACGGGTTAAATCAGGTGGTAGTGAATGATATCAAACCCGATGCGCGGGGAAATGTATGGATTGCCACGCAATTTGGACTTGATGTTTATAATCCCGAAACCCGTGAAATGATTGATTATCCCTTGTTGCATACTATTGAACTATATTTTATCCATGGCATTTCGCGCGATAATAAAAATAATATGATCGTGTATGGTGATGGCGGAGCCGCGATTTTCAATAAAGACATGACAGATGTTAAATATATAAAAACGGCAGGACAGGATCTTCAAAATGGATTATGCAACACCAAAGTCAGATCTTGTACCCAGGATAACAAAGGACAATACTGGTTTGGTACATACGGGGGAATTAGCGTGTATGATCCCGAAATGGATGAGTTTTTCCATTATTTTGATCATGACGGGCTTGCTTCACAGGTAATAAGAGAATTGGTCGCTCTTGAAGGCCAAATATGGATTAGAACGGAAAATTCTATTTCATTACTTGATATTGAAAGCCGGAATATTACAAATTATTTCGAATGGAACGGGATTCAGCTTAATGGCGGTACTATTTGGAAAGATGACGACGGGAAAATATATATCGCCGAAGAGGGAAGTTTTACATCCTTTTATCCAAGGGAAATAAAAAATACCCCGAATGAAATGCCCATCTATTTTACCGGTTTATGGATAAATGGGGTAAAAGTTGTCCCGCGAAAGAAAGGTGTTCTTGAACGCGAGATGATCTACACGGATCACGTCACGTTAACACACGATCATCAGATTATTCGCTTTAATTTTACAGCGCTCGATTATACATCCGGCAGTAAAAGCCGGTATAAATATTTGCTGGAAGGGTATGGTGATGCCAAATGGTATAATCTTGGCTTCCAGAATGAATTAACACTGATGAACCTGCCCCCGGGCGACTATACCCTGAAGATCAAAGGGGCCAATGCCAATAACACGTGGAATGCAACCCCGGCGGTTTTAAACATAAAAATGCTATCCCCATGGTGGAAAACATGGCCTGCATATGTTTTGTTCATTGTAGTTTTTCTTGTATGTACCATCGCCATTGTCGTGTATATCATTAAACGGGAACGGGGAATTGCTGAAAAAAATAAGATAAAAGAAATTAACCAAATGAAGATCAGGTTCTTTACCGATATATCGCATGAAATACGAACACCATTAACTTTGATTTATAATCCTTTAGAGCGATTGCTAAAAACAGTGTCATTTGAACCCAAAATAAAATCTCAGGTAGCGTTAATACACAAGAATGCTCAGCGAATGTTAAAACTGGTCAATCAACTGTTAGATTTTCGGAAACTTGACACGGGAAACTATCGGCTTACTTTAAACAACATTGAAATCGTTTCGTTCCTTCGCGACCTGGCAGAAGTTTTTACACTTGAAACCGAAAACAAACAAATCAGGATTGACTTCAATGCGACCCCGTCTGAATTAATGGTTGATGTTGATGGAAATGTAGTCGAAAAAATTGTTGCGAATTTGCTTTCCAATGCTATCAAGCATTCACCTCCTGAAACGACAATAGGATTAAGTTTGCTTTATAAACAAGCAGAAACCACTAAAAGAGAAAATGAAGGTAACGGCCAGGCCGGCACCTTAATAATAAGTGTTTCAGATCAGGGAAAAGGGATTCCTGACGAAGAGAAAAAACAAATATTCAACAGGTTTTACCAGGTTGAAAAAGATAATGAACCCGAAAATTATGGTTCCGGTATCGGGCTTAACATGGTAAAAGAAATGACAACACTGCATAATGGTGAGATCGGGATACATGATAACACACCCGCGGGGACTGTTTTCCGTGTAATGATTCCTGTTCAGGAGGCAACCGTTAAAACAGTGGCATCAGATCATGAAAAATATGAAGTACAGGGGAAAGAACACGCTGATGATAACAATCTACAGATGCTTCCAGGCCTGCAGGGTAAACGTCAGGCCATCCTCTGGGTTGAAGACAACAAGGAAATGAAAGACTATGTTACATCCATCTTGATGGAAGTAGGTTACATGGTGATTGAAGCTGAAAATGGACAGGATGGTTACAACAAGGCACGAGCTGAAATGCCTGACCTGATCATTTCAGATATCATGATGCCGGTAGAAGATGGGATCACGTTGTGTCAAAACATCAAATCGAATATCCTCACCAGTCATATCCCGGTGGTGCTCTTAACTGCTAAATCAAACAATGTTGATGTTGTTGAAGGATTGAAACACGGGGCAGACGATTATATTACCAAGCCATTTAATTCTGAAATTTTGCTTACGCGTGTCAATAACCTGATCCAAATACGTGATGAGTTAAAACAGGTGTACAGGCAACGGTTCTTGATTGCTGATACCAGGATGCAAGAACCGGCTTTTGGGGATGAACAATTCCTGCTTCAAATAAAAAATGCAATAGAAAAAAACCTTGAAAACAGTGATTTTAATGTTGAAATGCTGGTAGATCAGATCGGGTTTAGCCGTGCCCAGTTAAACCGTAAATTAAAAGCACTAATTAATTTATCGCCAAACGAGTTAATTCGACAAATCAAAATGGAAAAAGCAAAAGAAATGCTGATGTTAAACAATGATATTTCGATTGCTGAACTTAGCTTTAAGTTAGGGTATAAAACCAATTCTCATTTTTCCAGGGTCTTTAAGGAATATTTTAATAAATCACCACGCGCGTTTTTATCCGGTAAATGATTTTATAAAGATATTTTATTTGCCTGTTTGTCTCATCATTATCCGAATTTAATCATATACCTTAAAATCGCGACAAACAGATAACTATTGTTAGCAAACAGGCAATTTATTTGCCGAGTTTATTGATATATTTGTTCCATACAAATAATCAAAAAATTAAAATCATGAAAAAAATAATAATTTCAATCTGTTTGCAATTAATCATCGCGTTAATGCTACAGGTATCAGCAACCGACTATTATGTTTCAGAAGATGGAAATGATAAAGCCAGGGGCACAACACCTGAAACCAGTTTCAAAACACTGGACAGGTTAAACAAGATTAAATTAAAGCCGGGAGATAAGATCTGTTTTAAAGCCGGCAATTCTTTCACCGGTACATTACACGTGAACCAATCCGGGCAAGAAGGCAAACCGATTGTTATCACTTCATATGGAAAAGGGGCTAAACCTGTTATTTCCGGTTCCATTAAGATAAATGACTTCACGAAAGTGGAAGAAAATATATATGCCGCCAATTGTAACAAAAACATCAAACACCTTTATCATAACGATGAGATAAAAATTTTGGCACGCTACCCGAATAAAGGTTTTTTGAAAGTGGATGATGCAACTGCCAGCCATTTAATTGACCGTGACTTGCCTTTTTCTGAAAACGAATTAGTTGGGGCAAATGCTTATGTTAACATACGGGTATGGATAATAAAAAACTCCCCTGTAAAAAGCAATACAAACAACAAAATTGAGTTTAAAAATCCCGTTGTTTTTCATTCTACATCTGGTGATGAAATTATTTCTGCCCAAGGTTTCAATTATTTTTTAGACAATAAAAAAGAGTTTTTGGACACCCTGGATGAATGGTATTACTCTCCCGAAGAAAAAAAGCTTTACGTATACTCTGATAAAGACCTGACAAAAGAGACATTTGAAGGAACTCTAAACAAGAATGGGGCCATTCTTGAAAAAGGGGTATCGAACATTACAATTGAAAACCTTTCCATTTCCGGTTTTACCCAAGATGGAATAGCAGGACTTGGCGACAACCAAAATGTTTCAATTAAAAACAATACTATTTCTAAAATAGGACAAAGCGGGATATTTTTTGAAAAGTATGGCGCGGAATTAACCATTCAAAATAACAACCTACATGATATCACCGGGAATGGAATTCGAACCATGAACGCCAAAAACTCCTTGATCGAAGGAAACAGAGTAGAGCGCGTAGGAACAGTAGCTGGTTACGGCATTGATGGTTTAAATGGTGCCACCGGAATTTGCGTGGTAAGTCATGAGGTAATCAGCACAGACTCAACGAAGCTTACCCATAACAACATCATCAGGAATAATTATGTAAGTGAAATCGGGTATAATGGAATTCGGTTCGAGGGATACAATACCCTGGTTGAAGGTAACGTGGTTAAAAATTGTCTGCTCACCATGTTCGACGGTGGATTGATTTACACCTGGTCAAATGCATCAAAATATACATTCAATTGCACCATTAAAGATAATCTTGTTATAAATAATGTAAAAGAAAAGGAAGGGGAACATAAAATCAGGCTGGGAATATATCTGGATTATGCTGTACGAAATATGGTTGTGGAAGATAACATGGTTATAAACGCCGGGGGTGGAATTATGACCAATGGTGGATCAATGAATTCACTCGTGCAAAACAACCTGGTGTATGGCTGCGAAAGTGGGATAAAAATTATTCAGAAGGATCATACGATTGATTCCCCTCATTCAGCCATAGGGAATACCATAGTTTGCCTGAAAAATCTGGGCTCCACCCTCTCGTTGGAAAATCACCGTGGCATTAAAACAAGTGTTGGGGAATTTGACAACAACACTTACGTCAGCCCCAATGAAAAGTTTCATATCAAAAAAGTAATTGTTGACAAAGAACAAAAAACAGTAGATTGGTACACGCTGAAAGGCTGGCAACAGGAAATGAAAATAGATAAAAATTCCAAATTCTTTTCTCTTGAAAAAGAAGGAGATAAATACCCGTTTTCTGATATTTATGTCAATGAAACCAATCAAGATAAGACATTCAAACTTGATCCTGATCACGCGTATATTGATTTGGCCGGGAATAGAATAGAAAATGAAATAAAACTTGAACCCCGGGATGCCAGGGTAGTATTTTACAGGGTGAAAAATTAAACGCTGCATCGGATGTATCGAGCCATGAAAATTGCTTAACACGCGGAAAAAGATTATAGAAAGAACGTCAGTGACGTAGTTGCAAACTACGCCAGCCAGTCATTGTCCGTAGCGTCAAAGCTACGGACTTTACAATCATTTTGGATTAAACCTAAAATATGCATTAGAAAATCTATTACACATTAAAACTACTTCAAAACAAGGCATTGCATTGTTTTATCGTATTTTTAATGCTCATTACGAAGTTCTAATACATAATTTGGGTTAAAAAACTAAAAAAATATATAATAATGAAATCTATACTCACCAGTCTTATCTTATGCTTTTTCATCATATCATGTAAAACATCGAAAGAAGAAAAACACGGGGACCCCGTGCATCCTGAAAAGGAAATAAATGAATATCATAACCCCGTAATCCAGGGCTTTTATCCCGACCCCAGTATTTGCAGGGTAGGAGAGGATTATTACATGGTACACAGTTCGTTCGAGTATTTCCCGGGAGTGCCGATCTTTCATAGCAAAGATCTTATTCATTGGGAGCAAATAGGATATGTCCTGACTCGCGAATCGCAACTGAATCTTGATACAGCACCGCCATCAGGAGGGATTTATGCTCCTACGCTTCGATATCATAATGATTCCTTTTACATGATTACGACAAATACAACACTCGGGGGCAAATTTTACGTGTATACAAC
>CAYPTK010000161.1:0-6569 GCA_964413555.1 uncultured Bacteroidales bacterium
TATAAAAAGTAGGGTGTTTATTATTAAGTTCCCTTGTATATTATAATGCAAGGGAATTTTTTTTTCAGGATATATATAGATATTTTGGGTTGAATAAAGTTTGGCAGGATTCTTGGTCATACATTATACTATAATAATAAAAAAAGCATCTATGTCAGCAAAAACAGAAACTCTTAAAAGCATTGCAAATAAAATTCGGCTTAAATCATTGCAAATGACTACTGCAGCAGGCTCAGGCCATGCAACCTCTGCTATGTCAGCTGCCGAGATTTTAAGTGTCCTTTACATGGATCAAATGTATTTTGATCCGGATAACCCTGATTCATTTGAAGGAGATGATTTTGTAATTTCAAAAGGTCACGGCACCCCGGGGTTGTACGCGGTTATGCATGAAGCAGGCATGTTAAAAAAGAATGACTTGCAAGATTACAGGACGTTTGGTTCTATATTGGAAGGCCATCCGGTACCTAAAATAAAGGGTGTACGTTTGGCTACCGGATCGTTAGGACAAGGGCTGAGTGGAGGTATTGGGCTGGCAAAAGCAATGAAAATTGATAAAATAAACCGTCATGTTCACGTGCTGATGGGAGATGGAGAAATGGCGGAAGGTAGTATATGGGAAGCAATTAACCTTGCACCACATTTAAAGGTGGACAACCTGATTGGCATTATTGATGTAAACAGGCTGGCTCAAAGTGGCCCTGCAATATATGAATGGGATACACGAGCCTATGAAAAACGTATTTCTGTTTTTGGATGGCATACAGAGGTGATTGATGGCCATGATATCGAGCAAATTATACAAGCAATAGAAAATGCAAAAAATGAAAAGCGGCCCTCGATGATCATAGCTAAAACTGTAAAAGGTAAAGGCGTGAGCTTTCTTGAAAATGTTGAGGGAAGGCATGGCAAACCTGTTACTGCAGAAGAGTTACAGCAAGCTCAAAAGGAACTTGAAAAAACAATCAAAGAAGTTGAGATAACACCTTCCAACCAACAAAAATTATCACCCAAGCCGAAGTTGAAACCACTTCAGGTAAACATTGCAACAGATTATTCAATAAATGACAACGTGGCTACACGAAACGCTTACGGGGTGGCGCTGGAAAAAATCACGATACAAGACCCCGATGTTATTGTATTGGATGGTGATGTTAAAAATTCTACCCGTACCCAGTCCATATTTAGTGATTATCCTGACAAAGCCATTGAATGTTATATTGCCGAGCAAAATATGATTGGCATAGCAGCAGGGTTGCAGGCAAGGGGCAAAAAACCTCATGCAGCTACATTTGCTGCATTTATGACACGAGCCCATGATCAGATCAGGATGGCTGCTTATTCTTATGCCAACATTAAATTATCAGGGTCTCATACCGGAGTATCAATTGGACAAGACGGGCCTTCTCAAATGGGACTTGAAGACATGGCAATGATGCGGAGCATTTACAACAGTATTGTTCTTTCTCCGGCTGATGCCGTGTCAACAGAAAAATTAACCGCTCGAATGCATGCCCGGGAAGGTATTTCTTATATTCGTACAATACGTGGTGCCACACCGGTTATTTATAAAAATAATGAAGAATTTGTAATTGGTGGAAGTAAAGTGCTTCAAACCAACGAAACAAATCAAATTGCCATTTTGGCTACAGGTATCACGGTATACGAAGCTTTAAAGGCATCAGTTATATTAAAAGAAAAAGGGATCAATTCAGTCATTATGGATATTTATTCAATAAAACCCATTGACAAAGATGGTATTTTAAAAGCCACGCGAAACACCCGTGTAGTATTAACTGTAGAAGACCATTACCCGGAAGGGGGGCTCGGTGAAGCGGTTGCCTCTTCTATTGGACAGGAGCGGGATGTTCACGTGAAAGGGGTTGATAAATTGCCGCGTTCAGGAAAGCCGGGTGAATTAATGGCAGATCAGGGAATTGATGCAGATGGCATCGTGGATCATGCCCTGCAATTAATACAAAAATAAAGCACTGAGCCTGATTCCTCCCCTGTCAATTAATATCTCGGAAGATCCGTTACTGTAAAGGTAATTCAGGCTATGATTATACCATGGAGTAAAAGCAATGCTGATATTTTTATTGATCCGGTAACCAATAGCAATCTCGGCATTTAAAGTATAATTAGGAGATATAAATTTATTTGATGGTATTTCTGTTAATTGTATTGAATCCTGATCAGGTTCTATAAAATAAAATGTATTACTTAACAGGTACGAGATATTGATGCCTGTCCTGAAATAGAAAGAAAAATTTTCATGATCAAACATGTATCCTATTCGAACGGGGATACTTAAATACGTGAAAATATTTTGTTTCTCGATGTTGTTCATACTTTCCAAAACATCCACGACTTCTTTTTCCATGTTGCCATTATCATACTTAATAATAGTATCTCTCGTGTATGTCTTGTTACAATAGCATACATTGTCCTGATATCGTTCAATATATCCTCCCAGGCCTAAAATAAATTGATTTACACGGAGATATTGAACCGTGCCAATGGAAAATCCATTTAGAAAACTTGAATTCTTTTTGCAGTCGTTTAATGTATGGGTGATTTTGAAAGGCATGACTGATGAAAGATAAAGCTCTCCTGTCATTTCCATTTCTATATAATCGTAATTCACTTCCTGAACGGTTACTTTTTGATTAATATAAACTGGTTTATCTTCAATAACAACAGTATCTTTAGGTTGGTTTGCTTCCTGGCAATCAGAAGCGGCAGGTGAAAAAATAAAAACAATAAAAGCAAAGAAAGAATTATTAAAAAATCTCTTTGTTTTTATCGTTTTTTCCATTTAAATCTAAGTTTATCGCGTTGTATTATATTGGTATCTCGTTGTACAACAGTGTCTTGTCTGAATTTCAATACCGTCTCTCTTGGTTTTTCAACAATTTTTAACTCTTTTGAATTAATGGTGTTAATCAGTGAATCGATTTTTTTCTGTTTGGCCAGACGTATACTGTCTTCGTTTCGCGGGCAAAAATAAGATTTTTTATCTAATGAATCACTGTTTACTATACTTATTTTTTTATTTTTTTCAGTATTTTCTTTTGAAACGTTTTGTATCCCTGGTTTCCTATGGACTGCATGTTTCTTTTTAGTACCCGTTTTTTTGTCGGATGGGGCAAATTGATGATGGTTTTCCTGGTGTTTGTTTTCAACGCGTTTTATTTCTTCATGGAATAAATGATGGTTTTTTTCCTGCTGTTTTTTCATGGTATCATTTTTAATACAATATTCTTTAACAGGTTCTTCTTCTTTTTTAAAATGATCAGAGTCATACATATGATACCCTAGAAATCCCGCGCCAATAATTCCTGCAGTCAAATAAAATATATTAAACTGAAAAGGATTGAACCCAAAAAAGTTTTTCATTCCAATTTTGCCCTGGATATTTTTCCATTCAGCACCACCTGGCTTTGAAATTTTACCTTTTTTAAGTTTATCCTTAAATAGTTGATCAATATGTTGGTCTGCTTTACTCATATTTATTTAAAAGCATTTTCCTGCATTTTTTTTACTATTTTTTCTTTTAATATTTTACGTGCCCGCGAAAGCCTGGTCTTTGATGTTTTTAAATTGATATTTAACATTTCTGATATCTCTTTATGTTTATACTCATCAATAACATAAAGATTAAAAACAACCCTGAAATGTTCAGGCAATTCATTTACCATTTCCAGGAGTTCTTGTTGTGAAAATTCCAACTTTTCATTATCATGGCCCGGTAAATCAATTAATTCACTGGTATTTTCATTGGTATTTTCAAGATTTAAATTGTATTCTTTTTCATTTTCTTCCCCCCCGTTTAATTCATACACTTCATACCTGTTTTTCTTTTTTTCAAGATGATCCAGTGAAGTATTTATAAAAATCCGTCGCAACCATCCTTCAAAATGGCCATCTCCTTTATATTGGTCTATCCTGTGATATAATTTTAAAAAACCTTCTTGTACGACATCACTTAACTCATCATGATCTTTAATATAGCGCGTACATACAAATCGCATATCGTCAGCATATCTCTCGTAAATTTGATGAAATGCTTTTTTGCTTTTGCGTTTTAAAGATCTTATGAGTTTATCTTCTTTAAACACTCTCTCTAATATTAAGACGGGCGAAATGCCAAAAGGTTCCCGGATTTACAATTTTTTTTACGACTTTTTTTGGTTTCGGTTGGGTATCTACCCAGTATTTTACGTGTTGCCAAAGATAGAAATATTTCAATAAAATAGAAAAAATATAAATGTTTTAATTGAAAAGCGGTTTTTATGGCAGAACATTTCAATTGATTTTCCGGATTTTTATTTTTACTTCATGTATAAAAACGGGTGATCGTTTTGTTATAATTTATATGAATCAAACGTGTTTTTGTATTATATTAATTTATTATAATATTCACAATTACCGGTTCGTGTAATTTCCCTGATGATTTTAGCCGTTACAGGCCCAACTCCTTTAACTTGTAATAATTGATCATACCGCGAATTGCCGATGGGTTCCTTTAGTTTGGATATTGAGTATGCAGCATATCCATAAGGGCTTTTTTTGTTTTTTAATTTTAACAGGTAATCCAATTGCTCTAAAATGACAAATACCAAATCATTCTGGCATAAAAAATTTTTAGCATAATATACCGGGATTCGTTTGGGAATTTTATACGTGCCGGCAATAAGATCAAATATATTATGAACTGATTGGATGTATTCATAAGAAGCACCGCCCCATTGATTATGGTCCTGGTATATCATTTCATATTCAAATGTCAATCCCGGGTAATAATGGTTCAAAGTTTTCAAAAAATAGTCTTTTTGTCTTCCTGGTTTCAAAGTCAACGTTCCAAACACCACGAAATCAATTCCCGCTTCTTTGCCCTTTAATAATGTATTTTTGATCATCCCGGGTGTATCTGTGATAAACGGAATAACAGGCATGAGGAACATGCCACAGGAAATGCCTGCTTGTTTTATCTTCCTGATTGTAGCAAGCCGTTCTTCAGGCGATGGCACACCGGGTTCAAAAATCTGACTTGTATAGTGGTCTGTTGATGAAAAACTGAAACTGACCATTGCTTTACTCTGCTTGTTGATTTTAATCAAAAGATCAATATCTCGTTCAACAAGCGTAGATTTTGTTAATACATGTACAGGGTGATTGTATTTAAGAAAGAGCTCCAGTGTTTGCCGTGCCAGCTTGTATGTTTTTTCTACTGGTTGATATGCATCACAAACCCCACCCCCGAGTGTCATAAAACCCCGGGGCATTGGTTTTCTTTTCCTGGAAGGGTCCAGTTCTTTTTCTAATAATTCGATGGCATTGATTTTTACCTGTACATTCCGGCCAAAGTCGCTTTCTGTCTGGTAGGTTTCTGCACGTCCATCACAATACACGCAATTGCCCGTGCAGCCCCTGTATAAATTAATTCCATAACGAGTTAAAAACCAGGAGTCTGTTTTTTTGTATTTTCGTAAGATTGATTTAGCCCGGACCTCGTTGATCATACCGCGTGATTTATGATTGATGTATATAATTGTCCCGAAAATACACCTTTTTTTTGTATTTGTATTGATCTGGTTTTAATATATCTATCACAACGGGAATTTTAGTGTTTGTCCATAATGTCCGCTAACCCCGGTCCAGTCATTCTACCTTACGCTTGCCCCGAAATTGCTCACTAGTAAACCGCGCGTTTTGGGGCTTCACAAGCCTCGTTATCGAACATTATGATCCAAGCTCAAATTAAATCCAATACCCGTAAAAACTCCCCCCCCGGATTAAACCTAAATATTATATTCAGGTAAATACACTCTTTTCAGGTCTTGCAATCATCATTACTTTTATAGTGTATTTAATTATAATTTAAAAGACAATTAAATTATAACACGATGCGTCATTTGTAATTATTTAGGTTTTAAATTCAAATGATTGATCCGTGTTATTCAATTATATTAATATCAAAAATTAAAAATATTATGAAAGGAAAACACATGATAAGCAAACGAGCTTTAACATCCGGCGTTATTTTCACGGGGATCAATGTATTTGATTCTTATGAAAAACCAAAAGAACAACCATCTTTAGATAGGGATATAAAAATTAATCTAAATGAAACCCCTGAATTACACCAGGCAGGTGGTTATATTTATAAAAAAAAACTGATTATCATCAATACAGGTGATGAATATGTTGCATTATCCGCTGTTTGCACGCATCAACAATGCGACGTTGAATATGAACCGGACTTTCGTGAATTAACATGTCCTTGTAATGGTTCTTCGTTTAATCTTAAAGGGAAGGTTTTGAACGGCCCGGCATCAAAATCCCTTAAAAATTATAATGTTAAAAAAGAGAGCAATATATTACGGATCAGTAATTAGTGCCTGGCTCTAAAGTCAGTGTCCAGGCTATAAAGTCCGAATTAATCTGGTTCTTTTTTTTGTTTTTTTAATGGTCAGATGAAACCTCCTGAAAATATGTCTGCATGTATTAACCGGAACATTCATACCATTAGCTTTGTGCAGATGCAAGGCGCCTAAGCCCGCAGA
>CAYPTK010000162.1:0-6552 GCA_964413555.1 uncultured Bacteroidales bacterium
GGATTATATATACGCTAAAACACCAGCAATTCGGGTTATTTTAGTGGATGATATAATTCACACCTAAATAAAAATCAATAGTTGCAGCATAGGTTTTATTGAATGATGCAGGGATCACACCGTCGCCACGGTAAATATTGACAAGGCCTTGTTTATACCTTACACCTGGTATGAGTGCAACCCGTTCGAAAAAACGAATGTCGAATTCATATCCAATGACAAAGCCCAGGTCGTATTTGTTGTATTGGTTTTCAACATCCTGTTTGGTGTCTTTCACTTTAAGCTGACCATACCTTAGAAGCCCCCCGTAACCACCTAATACAATATTGGCCCTTAATTGACTATTATTATAAAAGCGGTAAAAGTTATATTTAAAATTTGCACGCAGTACATTGTAATTCAATCGGATTTCCTTCGATACATAATCACCATTAACATATTCATAATATTTTTGTTTATTTTGTAATTTGAAATCTGCCTCTATCATGATAGACATCGTGTTCGATATATCCATTCCGGCATAAATTGCAAAATCATTTGAGAAATTTGGAATAGTCTTGGTCATTTCATCGCTTCTTAGCCCCTTTATCGTTGTATTATTAAGAAGCCACGTGTTTTGTAATTTACTGTAAATTCCTATATAGTAATTCCGTGTTGACAGATTTTTTAACGGAGCAATGTTTTCGGTGTTATTTAAATGATTGTATAAATTTATATCCTGATTCTTAATATTGTTATTGATTTCATTACGTGCTAAATAGTTTTTTTGCTCAAGTTCTTCCGGGGGAGGAGTGTTTTTTCTCGTGGTTTCCGGATTATTACTGGCTATTAATTTTGATTCTTTATTTGATATTGTATCTTGGGGTTTATTTTGGTAAGGATCGTTAAAATTAATTGTTTGACGTGTAATTTTTTGAAGTTGTTGATCTTTTTTGGTTTGATTGATTTTTTGTTTTTGTTGAATCCTCGTGGTCAAGCCTTTCGAGTTGTTTTTCCCTTTGTTGTCATCGGTTTGTTGGACTTTAATTGTCTGTATGTCAATATTGTCAGGTTTTTGTTCAGCATTTGATTCATTAAGAGCTATTTGTTGTTGATTTTTAGTATTCGGAACAGATTGATATAACCTGAACATTAAAAGCATAGCAAGGCTTGCTGCAGCATAGTAAACCACTCTCTTGCCACGCTGCAAAAAACGATCTTTGTTCAATTTCTTGTCAATGCGTTGCCATACGTCTTCCACGTTCAATTCTTCTTCGATCCGGTCCCATATTTCACCCGGAAGATCTTTTTGGTTTTTTTCGACTTGTTCTTTATACCATTTAAATAGATCCATGATATATTATCTGTTTATCCGTGGTTATTAATTTACAAATTCTTTGAGCCATTCCTTTAGTATGCTTTTGGCTCTGCTTAATTGCGATTTTGAGGTTCCTTCAGTAATTTCAAGTTGTTGAGCTATTTCTTTATGCGAATAGCCTTCTAGTGCATATAAGTTGAATACAGTTCTTGCTCCATCCGGAAGTTTATTTACTTTCAATAAAATGGCCTCGATATTAATATTTTTGATTCCATCATTATTATTATCCATGCATTTGATAGCATCATCGTATTCTAATAAATTATCCAATCGCTTTTTAGATCTTAAATAGTCAATGGCTGTATTGACTATTATTTTACGTATCCATCCACTTAAAGAACCGTTTTCATTATAATTATTAATATTTTTAAATATTTTGATGAATCCATCCTGCAGAATATCCTGCGCGGTGTCCTGATCATTTACATAGCTTAAACATATTCTATACATATGTTTAGCATACTTATCATATAAGAGTTTTTGATACTTACGCTCATTTTTCAGGCATCCCTTAATGATCTCGTGTATGTTGTTTTCTTCTTGCTTACCCATTCGGCAGAAGTGTTATGAGTTATTTAAAAACAGCTCTTACGGAATTTTTATTTAATACTTTAAGATTTAGCTCCTTATAAATGTAAGTATTTTCTTCATTATTAATGTTTATTTTGGGATCATCATAGTATGTATTAGCTGATATTTCAGCTTCATCAAATTCATTGAGGATATCCTGAAAGATATATAATGGGTCAATGATTATTTGTACTTTGGGTGGGTTGTTTTCTTTTATGACAATATTCCCGGAAGTATCAGCAGATTTTGCATATAATTCAAAAATTTCATTATGCATTAATTGATAATTATATTTGATTGTTGATGTATTGATATACGATAGCAGATTAGAATCGGTTAAATTTCCTGCTATCTGTAATGCAGGTTTTGAGTTTACTGTATCAATTTCAATCAATATTTCTATATTGGTATAAACACCTTGCGGGATGTCAAAATGTACATTTGGATTAGTATTGCCGGTCATTAAATTTCCTTCTACCTGATTAAAGTCCGAACTAAAGTCTACAGGCCCTCCTTCCTCTCTTTCGCCATGGAATTCAATTGATTTGACTGTAATTCTTCCTTCCGTAAAATCAATTTTCGTGTCGCTCTTTCTTTTGAGGTTAATGCTTTCAGAGTCATATACGAATTCAAAATTCACATTCACCGGTATGGTAAATGGATCTTTTTCACACGTTGAAAACAATATTAATAATATTATGAAATAAAATATTTTATTCATGCAAGAAATGAAATTATATTACATTTTTCATTATAAAGTTACGAAAATTTTTATAAAAGGTTGGAATACTTTAAAGAATAAATCCGTCAGGCATTTTTAAGATATTTAATAACATCTAAAATATTATTGGCATTAAATACAAAACTTCCGGCCACTAATACATCTGCCCCGGCGTCAATAAGCTTTCGGGCATTTTTTAGGTCTACTCCCCCGTCAACTTCAATAAGCGCTTTAGAATTTTTTTTAAGAATGATTTCTTTTAATCTGCTAACCCGTTCGTACGTGTTGTCAATGAAAGCCTGTCCTCCATAGCCCGGATTTACAGACATGATTAATACCAGGTCAACATATTCTACAATGTCTTCCAGTAAGTGAACCGGGTTATGTGGATTGATGCTAACCCCGGCACTTAAATCGATTGATTTCATTTTTTGTACAGTACGGTTTAAATGCTGGCATGCTTCATAATGTACTGTTAAATTGTATATCCCGTGATTTTTGAATGCTTCAAGATATTGATCAGGATTAACGATCATCAAGTGTGCATCAAGAGGTTTTTGAGCGTATTTTTTGATGTATTTAAGTAATGGAAATCCAAACGAGATGTTGGGCACGAAAACACCATCCATGATATCACAATGAATCCAGTCTGCATCACTCTGGTTCAGGGTTTCTATTTCTCTTTGCAATTGTCCGAAATTACATGATAATAACGAAGGTGCAATTAAATGGTTTCTTTTTGCTTCCATAGATTCAAAGAATTAAAAATTAAGTCTAAAAATACAGAAAAATTAGTGTTTTTAAAAATGTATTTTAAATACACGTGTTGTCATAAAACATGGAAGGAGAAAATTTTGTTAGCATTTTTGTTTAGCTCGTTATTATTAGAAGTCCCCTTGAAATATTTAGCTTATGAATACAATGTATTCAGCTCGGTAACTAATATTGATAGAAAACATTTTATTCACCTTTTGTTCAAAAAATACGTTATCTCGAATTCAGCTACAGGCCCAAAACGCCCGATCAATTGGTGTGAAGGAAGGAAGCATAATATACCGGGTTTTAAACGGAATAATGTCGTTTTTTTAGCGATCTTTCCCATGTAACCGATCCCTATATTCGCGGATGGGAAAAGATAAAAGTCGCCCTGATGCCATTTTATGGATTCATCGTAATTGGCAAAGTCGAATGTTCTGGCCAGTCCTATTCCCAGGTCCGCTTCACAAAAAACATGTCTGCTAAATCTATAAATGTATGCACAATTCCCTTTTAATAAAAGGTTTGTGAAATTGCCCTGGAAAAATCCAATGTCAATATTTGCCAGGAGAATGATCTCGGAAACAGAAAATTTATTATTTCCTTTTTCTTTGGCACGCTGTCTTCTGTGTAAGACTTTCCCGACTCCTCCCTTTAGTCCGGGTAGTAACTCCATATTGTTTTCCAGTGCAATTGGGCCGAAAAATGCACCGTGAATAGTATATTGGCCTTTCCTGTTTTGGTTTTCATAGCATTCTTGTCCATGTATCGTGTTTTGAAGGCACAACATAAAGATGATCAGTGTTGCTATTTGTTGGGTTTGTTTCAATATTATTTATGTATTGTTTTGAATATACGCGTCAATTCCCCGTGCAGCATCTCGTCCATCGCCCATCGCTAGAATCACCGTCGCGCCACCACGAACGATATCACCTCCCGCGAACATTTCCTCGAGAGATGTTTGCATATTTTCATTATTGACTTTGATGGTTTGCCATTTGGTTACTTCCAGTTCCGGCAGGCTGGAAGGGATCAATGGGTTAGGAGATACCCCGATGCTAACTACTACCGTTTCAACATCTACAATGAATTCGGAGCCTTCAACAGGCACGGGCCTTCTTCTGCCAGAACTGTCAGGTTCACCAAGTTTCATGCGTTGTACTTTCATTTGTTTTACAAACCCTTTTTCATCTCCAAAGTATTCAAGTGGGTTACACAAATTGTGAAATTCAACGCCTTCTTCTTTAGCATGTTCAATTTCTTCAACACGTGCAGGCATTTCTTCAATAGACCGGCGATAAAAGATCATCGCTCGATCAGCACCCAGTCTCTTGGCAGTTCTGACCGAATCCATTGCCGTGTTGCCACCACCAATTACAGCCACGTTTTTTCCACTTGTGATGGGGGTGTCATATTCGCTGTTAGCAGCTTTCATAAGGTTTACACGGGTCAGGTATTCATTGGCCGAGAATATTCCTGAATAGTTTTCCCCGGGAATATTCATGAACCGGGGTAACCCGGCTCCGCTACCCGCGAAGAATGCCTTATACCCCTCTTTCCTAAGGTCTTCGAAAGTTGCTGTTTTGCCTACTATAAAATTCTTGACAAATTCAACTCCCATTTTTCTCAGGATTTCAATTTCCTGGTCTACAATATCGTTGGGAAGTCTGAATTCAGGGATTCCATATTTGAGTACACCACCGATTTCATGCAGTGCTTCAAAGATTGTCACCTGGTAACCAATCTTGGCCAATTCACCGGCCGTAGTAAGTCCTGCAGGCCCAGATCCGATTATAGCTATTTTGATTCCATTGCTTTTGGCTATTTCAGGGACATGAATATCACCGCTGTTTCGTTCAAAATCTGCAGCAAAACGCTCGAGATGTCCAATAGCAATTGGTTGTTTATTTAATTTTTGGTTATAGAAACAAGCTGCTTCGCATTGAACTTCTTGTGGGCAAACCCTGCCACACACGGCAGGAAGTGAGTTGGTTTCTTTCAGGACTTTTGCAGCTCCATGAAAGTCTTTTATTTCAATTTTTTTTATGAATTTCGGGATATTTATTTCCACGGGGCATCCGCTGATGCATGTTGGATTAACGCAATCCAGGCAACGTTCAGCCTCCTGTATAGCCTGTTCTTCTGATAATCCTTTATTTACTTCTATGTAGCTTTTATTTCTCACGTTCGGATCATTTTCAGGCATTTGAACACGAGGCCTGGCTGTTTTTTCTTTGTTCGGGATTTTTTTTCTGAGTTCAGCTCTCCAGGGTTCATTTCGCTGTTGCTTTAAAAAGTCTAATTTATCCTTCATCTGTTCTTTATTTTTTGTAAATATGTTTCGTATTGTGCTCTTTCCTGCTCATCATAAGCCCGCAAACGGTTAAGCAATTCGTCAAAATCTATTTTGGAAGCATCGAATTCCGGCCCGTCCACGCAGACAAATTTTGTTTGTCCGTCTACAGTTACCCTGCAGCATCCACACATACCTGTTCCGTCTACCATAATGGTATTTAGGCTGGCCATGGTGGGGACATTAAATTTTTTTGTTGTTTCCGAAGCAAATTTCATCATGATTGCTGGTCCGATGACAATGCCCAGGTCAATCACATTTTTATTCAATATTTCTTCCATACCTTTGGTAACGAGTCCTTTTTGTCCGTAACTGCCGTCATCTGTCATGATGATGAGTTCATCTGACGAAGCTTTCATTTCTTCTTCCAGGATGATTAGTTTTTTAGAACGGGCAGCAAGAACGGTATGGACCGTGTTACCAGCTTCTTTAAAGGCTTTTACTATGGGAAGTAATGGTGCGATTCCCACGCCTCCACCTGCACATATAACGTGACCGGCATTGTAAATACGTGTGGCTTTACCTAATGGACCCAATAAGTCATGAATGCCATCGCCTTTGTTTAAAAGCGATAATTTATGAGAGGTAACGCCTACAATTTGTACAATTAGCGTGATGCTCCCGGTTTTAGGGTCTGCATCTGCAATGGTTAATGGAACCCGTTCACCTTTATCATCTAATCGTAAGATAATGAAATGGCCGGCTTTCCTGTTTTTTGCAATGTAAGGGGCCTCTACGACAATTTTGAATACATTTTCAGAAAGAAACTCTTTGTCAAGGATGCGGTTCATATAA
>CAYPTK010000163.1:0-6504 GCA_964413555.1 uncultured Bacteroidales bacterium
ATTAATAGTGTTTTATATCGATCTTTATCGTTTCGCGGTGAATTTTTCGGGTTAAAAATTTACAGGGCAATCATAAGGGCAGTAATGCAAAGGTATAATGATCGATCAGGTTACCAGGGATTATATAACTCCAATCAAATAATAAATAAATGGTAAAGTAAATAAGCTGAGAATTGTCGTTACAAACACGTGTTCAACCGCTTTCACGTCGTCTGCACCGTAGTTTTTGGCCAATATCACGATTAAAGTCATGCATGGCATAGCGGTTTCAATGATGACAATGCTTTGTGCTATTTCATCAAACGCGATATTAAACATACCTGTAACCCATTTAATCAGGAGAATGATGATAATGGGAACAACAATCAATTTATTCAGGCTTAATATAAAGGTGTCATATCGTTTAAAAATTCCTTTAATGGGTGCAGTGGCCAATACGCTACCTATGTAAAGCATAGATAAATAAATAGTGGTTTTTCCTATGCCTTTAAGTGCATTGTACGCCAGGTCAGGCACTTTTACCTGGAACAGCATGAACAACAATCCAATAAAAAAAGCGATGGTATTTGGGTTGAAAAGATTCTTCAACTGGTGTTTAAGGTCTTTTTTCGATCCGTCTTTTTGTAATATTGTAATACCAATGGTCCACATTATATAAGTGGAGACAAGATAATAAAGAGCTGCATAAAGCAGTGCTTCGGTCTTTGGGAACATGGCATCAATCAATGGAAACCCTAAAAAGACAATATTCCCGAACATGGTATGCACGAGATGGACAGATTTAACCTTTGGTTTGATTTTCAGCCACTTTATTGTTATCATTCCCACCCCCCACATGATGAAAATAGCAATGTTTGAAAAGATCAATACCCAAAACCCGTTTTGTAATAATTTACCCGAAATCTCCATATTCATAAATGTCGTGATGATCAGGAGAGGGAGTGTTATGTTAAAAACAAGCCGGGCAATTGATTCCTTTACCGTTGCATTGATAACCCGGGTCCATGCTCCAATAGCGCCTGTCATAATCAGGATGCCCAGGACAATAATTTGTTCAATGATGATTTGTGTTTTCAAATGACTGATTTTTTATTATTAGAAGGCCATGTTAACAATCACTGGTTAAGCAGATTCATGTTCTTTCTTCAAAACAATCCGGATTGTTGTTCCTTTGCCACCGTGATCGGATTGTAAAACAAAAATCTTGCCATCATGATAGTCTTCAATAATACGTTTAGACAATGACAACCCTAGTCCCCAACCGCTTTTTTTGGTTGTAAACCCGGGTTTAAATATGGTTTTATGTTTTGATTTTGGAATGCCTTTCCCGGTATCACTTATATCAATATATATTTTTGATTTGTTTTCTTTTATATCAATATTTATTTTTCCTGCCCCTTCAATGGCGTCATAAGAATTTTTGCAGACATTTTCAATAACCCATTCAAAGAGTGCCGTGTCGAGAGGGATAAACAATTCTTTTGAAGGCAGGTTCAATTGCAGGTCTACTTTCTCGGAAAAACGTTTATCCATGTATTGTTTCGAACTGTCCAATAGTTTATTTAAGCTGTTCTTTTTCATCACCGCTTTAGACCCGATTCTGGAAAACCTGGCAGCAATTTTTTCCAGGCGTAAGGTATCACGTTCCAATTCATCCACGATTTTGTTATCTACATGTTTTAGCTTTAACATTTCTACCCATGCCATGAGTGAAGAAGTGGGCGTGCCTAGTTGGTGTGCTGTTTCTTTTGAAAGCCCCACCCACACTTTGTTTTGTTCTGCTTTGCGCGAAACGCTGAAAGCATAATACGCGATCATGATGAACAATAAAATGACTCCCAACTGAATATATGGATAGTATAATAATTTTGTTAAGATGATGGAATCTTTGTAATAGATATAATGTTTTTTATTTTCATTCAGTTCTATTTCTATTGGTTCGTGTTCTTCCTTCATCTCTACAAGTGTTTTCTCGAGGTAGCCGGGATGCTGAACTTTCGAGGTGTCAAGGTTGCGGTAAGAAATAATTTCCTCTTTATTATTGACGAGAATCACGGGAACCGTTTCATTGTTTTGAATTATTTTAACCAGGAAATTAATGTTTCCGCCATCAATCCCCTGTTGGCCTAATTGCCTGGTCGCTTCGGCCCATATTTCTACCTTTTCGCGTTCTTCTTCCGATAAGCGCTTTACCAGGTGATTGGTGTATAATAATGAACCAATGCCGATTAAAATCGCGAATAATAGTAAAAATAGTTTCCAAACCTGTTTTTTTGAATAAATATTCATTTGTTTATGTTTAGGGATGATAATTTTAGACTGACTTTATGGACAAACACTATTTAATAATATTCATGACTGCTGTTTTTTATTTAAATTCATAGTATGTAAATTGTTTTTTCATGGTTTGCTGCATCAATCTTTGCATGTTTTTTAAATGGTCAGTTTCATTTTTGTATTATAAAATAAAAAAAATTATGCACGATTAACGCGACTCCCACTCGATATTAAACTGTTTTTTTTCTTTTTTCTTGTTTTGGGTTTCTTTTTTTTCAGGTTCATCGTTTTCTTTTGTAGTGTTGTCTTTTCGTGTATCTTTTTTGTCGTTTTCATCCCATTCTATCACGAAATCTTTTGAATCGTTTTTGGGTTCATTTTTTTCTTTCAATGCCGAATCTTTTTTAAACCATCCGAATTCTTCATGAAGAACGGATTTGAGTTCGTTTTTTTCTTCTTTAAAGCGTTGTTTGATTACTTCCTGAACTTTTTTCCGGTCATATTTTACATTTGTCCCGTCTTTATCTCCTTCAATCGTTAGATACAAACTTGTATTGCCTACGCCGTCGTCTTCAATCACTCCAAATTCCTGGTTTTCTTTTTTGGCTTTCCGGGCCTTTTTCGATAAGATTTCGGAGAGCAATACTTTAACATGATATGTATACTGATTATTGAAATGATGAACCCCGGAACCTGAAATGTTGAATGCTGATGAATGGATATCCATTTTAGGGATGATTAGTTTACTATCGCGGATGAAAAAAGTATTTTCGAGTGTTTCAAACCGGATATCTTCCAACTCGCTTACTTCAATAAATTTGCTTAGTTCATACATTGGTTCAAATTTTATTAAAGCACCGTTTTCTATTGTTAACGAGGCTTTCGACACGATTGATTCATTCAATACCTTGAATTGAGGTGTGAAATGGAGTCCCAGGTCAATCTTACCGCTTACCCTGCCTCCTATATTTTTTGCCTGTAGTGATTTTTGACCAAAATTGTCAAATGATTTAAAAAGTTCTTGAATATTTACCCGTTTGAGGTTTGTACTGAATTCCAATGCCATTTTGCTGGTGTCTTTTTGCCAAAGTGAGGCATCAAACCGGATACAACTTTCCATTGTATTGATGGAAGCAGACTCCAGGGCAATACTGCTTTTTTTATTCACTAACATACCCGAAAAATTCCGGCCGTTAAACGAATCCCATGTCAATTGATCAATTTGTATGTTTAGTTTTCCAAATATCCTTTCCGGGAGGTGAAACGGGCGTGTGTTTTTAGTTTCTTTTTGATCTTTTCCAGGTGAAAAATACTTGTGAACATGCATGCCGGGCGAATATAAATCCGCGTTATACCAAAGATTGGTCTCATCGGGTTTCATTAGATATTGGATAATACGGCTAATGGAGCCTTTAATCTTAACCGGGTCTTCATTGATTTTGCATTCAAGCTGATGGATGGAAGTTGTTTCATCATCCAGGGTGATTTTTCCAACCAGGCCATGAATCGCGATATGATTTCCCTTTAATTGTATATCAATGTCTTCCAGGAAAAATTCTCCATTGAAAGAGATGTCCTGAATGTTTTCTTTTTGAATATTTTTCCATTGATCGAGACGGAACGATATGTCGAAACCGGAATTCAACCGGCCTTGTAATGTTTCAAACGTGTCCAGTTCAAAAAAGTCTTTGACATTCCCTGCATCAATATTTCCCGTGCCTTTAAACGTGAAATTAGGTGATTCTAAATTTTTGATTTTTCCTTTCCCGGAAAAAATACTGTTTTCTAATTCTGCACTAATTTTTTTAATGATAATGGTGGAGCTTTTGGGCGAATTGTATTTTCCATTTGAAAAATATCCTTTCAAATGAATGTTTTTTAACCTTTTCATAGACGAGGTGGGTGCAATTTTGCCATTTTCAATACCAAATAATCCCACGATACGCGGTGATGTATTGTTGCTTAAAGTGCCGTTTATATTGGCTTCGAAATAAAAATCCCCTTCACTTCTAAATTTTGATATTTTTTTATTCAAAGATTCCGGCAGCATTTCTATAAATGAACCAATGTTTTGATTGGCTGCACTCACGTTAAAATTCACATTATTTTGCCCCTCGTCCTCCCGGGTAAAATATCCGGCCAGGGTAAATTGCAGGTCGTCAACAGTAAGCGTCCCTGTTTTAATAACATATTCATTTCCGGAAACTTTAAGATCAGCCTTAATTTCTGTATCCCGGTTGGCAAGGTAATTGTTTTTTTTGATCAAAAATTCATTAATAATTCCGTTGAAATCCGTGGAAAGGGTAAATGCCTCGCGATGAAAAGCCCCGCCCAATACCAGGTCTTTAGCCCTGGCCCGTAATATCATTTGTTTAGATGCATTGGAATAAATGATCCTCGTGTTGCTCAACTTCACTTCATCAAGATTTACAGTAATGTTTTGTTCTTTGTCCTGTTCACTTTTTTTCCAAAAAATAAAATTATTATTTCCACTCTTGTCTGTCAAAAGATATAATGCCCCGTCTTTTGCATGAAAAGCCTTGATCCGGATCACGTTTTTAAAGATATCTATGATGCTGAATTCAACAAAGATTTTTTCAAAAGAAAAAATGGTATCCGAAGGGATGTTATTAAATCCTGATACATCAAAATGTTTTGACGAATACGCTATTGGTTGTTTAAATTCAACAGAAGCATTTGGGAACTTTTTGATAATTGAAAAACTATAGTCACTGATTTCTATTTCATTTGTAATGAATTGATTTAATTGTTTTTTTATTTTTCGGGTTATTTCATCGCCGTACACGTATGTTATGGCAAGGCTTGCTGCTGCAATAAACAGAGTTATAATGACCAGTGTATAGAATATTTTCTTTAGAATCTTCATGTGTCATGTATTTATATGTAAACGAAAAATACCTGTTTTGTATATATTGATGAAATATTTTTTGCTCTCGTAACGATGATTTTATATATTAAAGGATTGATATCCCGTGATGAATAAAAATTTATCAGGATGATGGGTGAAAAATTTTTCATGTTCATCTTACCTGTATTTTCCTTCCTCTTTCATTAGCATGTCAATATAACTTTTGTACCTCGAAATACCGATATGCCCTTTTTCCAGGGCTTTTTTTACAGCACATCCCGGTTCATCAGTATGCATGCAATTATGAAATTTGCATTCATGGGAAAATTTAAATATTTCGGGAAAAAAATGAAATATCTCTTCTTTTTCAATATGCACGAGTCCAAACCCTTTTATTCCCGGGGTGTCAATGATGTATCCCCCGCTGGATAATTCCACCATTTCCGGGAACGTGGTGGTGTGTTTCCCGGTTTTATAATGGCCGGAAATATCTCCAACTTTCAAATGAATGCCCGGGTCAATTTGATTGATCAGGGTTGATTTGCCTACTCCTGAATTACCGGTGATAACGCTTGTCTTATGTTGCAGGGCTTGTTTTAACCGGTCAAGCCCCTCGGGTATCGTGGCAGAGGTTAAAAGACAGGGGTAACCAATGGATTCATATAGTTTGACGAGTTCATCCAGTTGTTTTTTTTCTTCATCATTATACAGGTCGGTTTTATTAAACACGATGATGGATGGAACACGGTATGCTTCGGTGGTGACAAGGTATCGGTCAATAAATCCGGGGTATGTTTCGGGGTAATTGATCGTTACAACAATCACTGACTGGTCAATATTGGACGCGATAATATGAGACTGTTTGGAGAGATTTGTTGATTTGCGGATAAGATAATTGTCCCGTTCGTCAATATGATGAATGATCCCTGTATGTTCATCAGCCTCAACCTGGAATTCCACACGGTCGCCCACTGCAACAGGGTTCGTGCTCCGGATTCCCTGTACCCGGAACCTTCCTTTGATTGTACACTCGTAATCCTTTTTATCTGCTGTTCTGACCGTGTACCATTTACCCGTTGATTTAATGACTGTGCCTTTCATAGAATAATTTATCAATTTCTGAACATTTGTAGGTTTAACCCAAAATATGCATTAGAAAATCTATTACACGTTAAAACTATTTCAAAACAAGGCATTGCATTAATTAGTGTCCGTCTATAAAGTCCGACTTCTTCGTTATACTCGATGGAAAAACAATCCATTTACGCGAGTAAACTCCTTATTTTTCCATCTTCGCAAGCCTTGAATTCGGACTTTATAGCCTGGACACTGACTTTATTGACAGGCACTAATTAGTG
>CAYPTK010000164.1:0-6432 GCA_964413555.1 uncultured Bacteroidales bacterium
ACGCTTGCCCCAAAATTGCTCATTTACGCCAGTAAACTGCGCATTTTGGGGCTTCACAAGCCTCGTTATCGAACATTATGATCCAAACACTTGACTTTATAGACAAACACTTCTAATAATGAACGAATGAAAAAACACGATCAGTTGCTCATTTTCTTATTCATCGTATCACATGTGCTCATACCACGCCATGCCATTGCTGAAAACATTACTGTTTCAGGCAGTTTAAACGGTGAAAATCATTGGAAAACCGATACGGTATTCATTACAGGCAGCGTTACAATAGAAGAAGATGCTACCCTTTATATAAATCCCGGCACGTGTATTGATTTCAGTGGCTATTACGCCTTATCTGTGAAAGGAAGCATTATAGCGAAAGGGATTCCCGATTCATTAATCATATTCCAATCTACAGGAAACAGCTGGGACGGCATTTATTTTGACGGCATCTCATCTGAAAATGACAGCTCGTTTTTAATATATTGCGTGTTAGAAAATGCAAAATCTTCAGGCGACGGGGGAGCAATTTACATCAATGACTTTAGTAAAATAAAACTGGAATATACCAAAATACTGAATAACGTGTCCGAATCCAAAGGTGGAGGCATATATATAAACAATGCCACTCCATACATCAGGAATTGCATGATCATCAACAACAAAGCAACAGGAGAAGGAGGCGGCATGTACGTGAACAGCTCCAATAAAATCAATATTACAAACAATATTATTACAAATAACGAGGCAACTTCCGGGGGGGGTGTATACCTGAACAGTTCCCCGAATTCCGGGATGTATTGCAATACCATCTGTAATAACAAGGCCACAACCGGGGATGGCAGTGGCATGTATTCCAATTCTTCAAATCCCCATGTTATTAATACAATCGTTTGGGGTAACGGGATGGACGGCAATATTTCTCAGGTCTCCTACTCTTTAATTGAAGGCGGGCATCCCGGTGCCGGAAATATTGACGAAGACCCGGGGTTCATCAATCCTTCATCATTTACAGGTACCGGTGCAACAGCTGCAAATGCAGATTGGCACTTATCCCCCGGTTCTGCATGCACAGACCATGGCGACCCGAACATTACAAATCATAATATCGCGCCACGTGATATCGACGAGGACAACCGGGTAATAAACGGCACTATTGACATTGGAGCAGATGAAGTAATGAACGTGGCCCCCGAATTCAAGCTAAAAACAAAAAATGACACGATTTGTGAAGGCGTGAACACGTTCATCACGCTCGACATCCATCCCGCGGAATTTCAATACCAATGGCAAAAGAACGGGGCCAATATCCCGGGTGAACAAAATGACACCCTCTTTCTTGACAGTATAACTATACGCGGACAAGGGCACTACTCGTGCATGATAACAATCCCTCCCGGCAATTCAATACCCAGTGACACGTTGTTAATACAGGTCAACCCCCGCCCATCCCCTTCCGTGATATATACCCCCGGGTGCCTCAACACTCCTGTTCGTTTCAGTGCCGGCACAACCATCCCGGTGAGTGATGTCAAAACATTCACGTGGATGTTTCCTTTTGACTCTGTTTTACATGAACAAACAACCCGTTATGCATTTACACGGGATACCAATACAAACGTGGCCCTGGTCGCCGAATCACGAAACGGGTGTATTGATTCGGTCACGATACAGGCCAAAACATACCCTCTGCCTGTAGTAGAATTTGAATACAACGCGGGATGCCAAATCATACAGTTTCATGATCAATCATCCATTGCCGGGGGGTATATAGATTCTGTAATTTGGAACCTGGGCACGGGCGTGTTATTTTATCAGGAATCATTAACATATGAAAGAAAACAAGCAGAAGATATTGAACAGGTTTCACTCACTGCAATTTCAGAACAGGGTTGTGTAAGCCGGAAAGACAGCAACATAAACGCTCCCGTGATTCCCGCTGCATCTTTTGAAACAGCCAAAACAAATTATGGCGTGAATGAAGACATCCATTTCACGAATACGTCAACGAATGCACGCTATTATAATTGGGATTTTGGCAACAATAGCATGATCTCAACAGAAACCAGTCCTACTTACAGTTATCCCGGCCAGGGAACATATGAAGTTACACTGGAAGCCGTCAGTTCAGACGACTGCAAAGACAGGGAATCCAAGAAAATCATCATTGCAAGCCATCACGCGGTCCCCGACGCGTTTAGCCCGAACAATGACTATGTTAATGATGTATTACACGTGTATGGAGGCCCGTTTGAAAAAATCAATTTCCGGATTTTCAACAAATGGGGCGCCCTGCTCTTTGAATCAGACAACATACATACCGGGTGGGACGGGACATTTGGAGGAGAACACCAACCCGTGGGAATTTATTTTTATACACTGGAAGTCATCACCCTGGACGGGAAAAAACATTCAAAAAAAGGAGAAGTCGTGTTGATAAGATAATGAATGACAAAGAAACTAAAATATAAACAGATGAAACAAGCATGATTAAAATAATTATTAAACTCACACGAGAATGATTATTTTAATCATGCGGTTCCATATGACCATTGAAAATTTAAAAATAAACAGATGAAAAAGGCCTTACTTTTATATTTCATGGCAATTTGCATGCTAAGCAAATCCCAGGATGTTTACCTGTCTCATCACGAATCAGCTCCTTTAGCCCTTAACCCGGCACTTACAGGAATGTATTTCGGAGACAACAATGATTACCGTGTAGGGATTAATTATTCGTCACAGGCCCCGGGGTCGATTTCTACAGGCTTCACAACTGCCGCGGTAAGTTATGATAAAAAAATAAACAGGTTTGGTATTGGCGGGTTCATTATTAATAATTATTCCGGCGCGACATGTTACAACAGGCTAAATGCTTTCATGTCCGGCGCGTACGAGATATCCATTGACCCGACATACAGGCATAATCTCGTAACCGGTATTCAACTCGGGGTGTTCCATCATGCCATCAAAACGCGGGAGCTTACATTTGGAAATCAATACAACCCTGCCACGGGCGATTTTGACATTCACAGGGAAACCGGTGAAACATTTGAAAAAACAAACATAACTAAAATCGAGGCCGGTATTGGCTCTCATTATTATTTTCAAGACAGGGAAACCTTCCTGAATCCGGCTATAGGATTTTCTGTTAAACATTTAGCCAATCTTGATGTTTCATTTTACCAGACAAGAAACCAGTACTACCCGATGAGATTTACCGTTTACAGCACCTGGGGCATGAACCTCTCACCTTTCTTCCAGCTACAACCCAAAGCGTTTTTCCTGATCCAGGCCCATAATATCTTTTTTGATGCAGGCCTTTTTTCAACTATTTTAACCCGGGAATCAGGAAATGAATACATAATAGGCATACTTTATAATTGTTATCATGAAGTGGCTGTACATACAGGAATCAAATTCAACAACAACATTTTCAGAATCAGTTACGGGTTCAACTCTCCTGCCGGGAATTTTTATTCTGGCATAAAAAATGTATTTGAATTTTCTGTAATTTTCACTCGTGAAACAAATACCAGTTCATCATTCCCTTTAAATGAATCATTATAATAATGAATATTACAATATCTGAAAAACGGAACATTGATCAACATGAAATCATTGTATTATACCAGAAAAACAAATGGTGCGCGGCAGACAAACCCCGTGAATTAATCAAGGCCCTGAATAATTCCCATGCACTCGTTACAGCATGGGACGGCCCTGTTTTAACAGGACTGGGAAATGCCATTTCTGACGGGCACCTGGTGGTATACTATCCCCACCTGCTAGTACTCCCGGAATACCAGGGAAAAGGTATCGGAAAAATGATCATGAACAGGTTCAATGAAAAATATTCCGGGTTCCACCAGCAAATATTAGTTGCAGACCCGAAAGCCGTGGAATTTTATAAAAAATGTGGATTCAAAGAAGCAGGCAGTTGTTCTCCCATGTGGATATATAAAGGAGAAGATTAAAAATAACATTAATAATTCACCAAATTTTAATATTTTTGAAAATTATTTTTTTATATTATTATCTGAATTTATTGTAGATTAATATATAATAAATATACATATATCCGTTCTTTATGAATGATTAAGATAAAATAAATAAATACTCGAATAACATAGACTTTAAAACAAGAAATAAGATGAAAGTGTTTCAAAAAGCGCTTTTAATGGTTGTTTGTTTCATTTGTATTGAAAACATTGCATCGGCACAAATCGTTGCTGAAAATGCAGACACGGCCCTGCCTGCAAAGTACAGCAAGGTTTTATTTACCACGAAACGCGCGATCAATACCAACGATACTATTTTTATAGACGGGCGTAAAGCCTATACAAATGTTGATACTGTAACAAACTATTTCACGTTAATTGAAGATTCATTATATACATCAACATCATCATATTATACTCTTGACACGAACCGTTTATACATCCCCCCGGCCAATGCTGTTTATTATTTTGCCAATACAAACGATACAACCTATTTTTATAAAGTAATTGACAGTTTATATGCCCATGAGATTCACATCCACAATTTACCTGTTGATGCTCCTCAAGCCAACATTGTCTCATTAACAGCGCTTTTGCCATCGGATACAGGGACAGCTGATTTCACGTGGATGAAATACAACCAGGGCAATTATGATACCATCAAAAAAGAATACGGGTTAAACGAGTCTTCCATTGACAGTCTAACCAGCGGGGGCTATAAAGTGAATATCACCAATGCACCTGTTCAGGATACTTCATTTTTTGCATGGGCCTTAGTCAATGATTTGTATCTCAGCCTGGATACTATCAAAAAAAACATGACTGACACACTTTCCGAAACTCAATACAACTGTGATTTCATTACGCTGAACAGTATATTCAAAACAGATACATTGCAATACTATGATATTTATAAAGATTCCCTGATATATCTTCCAAACTCGATTGACTTTTTGGAATGGTCTTCTGACAATGACGATTTTACAATCCCCAATGCCCGGAATCAACGGGTATTTATACAAAAAAAACCATTTCCATACAAAGACACGTGGTTTCAGTTTGACATAACAGATCAATACGGGTGTGAACGTCAGGACAAGGTATTTTTTGAGGCCATTCATACCAAAGCAGAAATTCTTGCTTATTACAGGGAGAGCGAACCCATTGCAGAATATAGTGACAAACAAAACAGGTATGCAAAATATGAAAATTCAGTAGATACATTAAAAGGAGCATCTCCTTTAAAAGTAATCCTGATCGATTCATCAAAAAATGCTGTTAAATGGTCATGGATGTTTCATGATCCTTATTTTGTATCAGGCACGGGGGCCCGGATAGGTTCCACCAACATCCGGTATGACACGTCCCACATCTTTTATGTCCCTGATCACTACCCGTTAACACTTGAAACAGAAAGCTGGTATGAATGTACTGACGTGGATACCCTGAATATTGTTGTTCGAAAATCCAAATTAGAAGTTCCCAATTTTTTCTCCCCGCGCAATAATGATGGTATTAATGACTATTTCCGTGTATACAGCCCGTCAATACGAAATATCGAAATCGTGATCTTTAACCGCTGGGGTGATAAAGTATATGATTATAGCGGGGGAATTGAAAATTGGAATGGATGGAACGGGAAAATAAAAAATTCCGACAGAAATGCTCCGGCAGGTGTGTATTTTTATGTTATCAATGCATTGGGATGGGAAAAAAATCCCCCGAAAAAATTTAGCGGGGAAAAATATACAGGAACTATCCATTTATATGAATAACATATGTATTTTTTATTACTTTTGTCACGTTAAGTAATATTCTTACGCGAAAAACTAACAGCATCAACATAAAAGTGGAAGCAACCAAAAAAAAATTTCTCCTTATACGATTTAGTTCTATCGGGGATATTGTTCTCACGACACCGGTCATAAGGTGTTTAAAACAACAATACAATGGTGCAGAAATACACTATATCACTAAAAAAGAACACGTTCCACTTTTAGCATCCAATCCATACATAGATAAAATATACCCGTTAGAAGAAGACCTCAACAAGTTATGCGATGAAATAAAACAGGAAGGAATTGACTATATTATTGATTTACACAAAAATATCAGGAGTTTTTATGTAAAATCTAAACTTCGGAAGCTATCCTTTGCTTTTGATAAACTAAATATTGAAAAATGGTTATTGGTAAACCTTAAAGTCAACAGACTGCCGGGGAAACATATTGTAGACCGATACTTTGACCTGTTAAAACCGTTTAAAATATACAATGATCAAAAAGGTATAGATTATTTTATCCCTGAAGAAGATGAAATAAAAATAAATGAATTCCCGCGGGAATTCAGAAAAGGTTATGTAGCTCTTTGTATTGGCGCGAAACATTACACGAAACAACTTACAGCCCGGAAAATCATCTCGATATGTGATCAA
>CAYPTK010000165.1:0-6423 GCA_964413555.1 uncultured Bacteroidales bacterium
AACACCCTCTTTCCCGGTAACCATGGAATAAGCCTGGGCAGCATGAGCAGCACCTTGTTCATGCCGTACAAGAAAATGCCTTAATTCTTTATCAAAATCCATTAATTGGTCATAAATAGGCATGATGGCCCCGCCCGGGTAACCAAAAATGGTATCTACATTTTCTTCCAAAAGAGAAAGAATAATGGCCTCTGCACCTGTAACCCGAATGGGCTCTTTCGAATGTTTTTTATTCTGAATTTTTTTTATTAATGGTTCTCTCATTGTTATATAATTTTTTGCAAAGTTAATATTTAAAATATTCTAACCGCACCTTTATCAGCAGATGAAACAAGTTTAGCATATGCTTGCAATGCAAAAGACACGTCGCGTACGCGGTTTGGAGTAAATGCTTTGTTGCCTTTTGCCGTTTCCTCTTCTTCGCGCCGGTTTAATTCTTCATCACTCACATCAACATTAATAGCACGCCCGGGAATATCGATTTGAATGGTATCCCCGTCTTTGATTAACCCGATTGCTCCACCACTGGCAGCTTCAGGAGATACATGGCCAATAGAAAGTCCTGAAGTTCCACCTGAAAAACGTCCGTCAGTGATCAGAGCGCAGGCTTTATCCAGTTTCATGGATTTAATGTATGAAGTTGGATAGAGCATTTCCTGCATCCCGGGGCCTCCCTTGGGCCCTTCGTAGCTGATGACTACAACATCACCTGCATTCACATCCCCGTTCAGTATGGCATCGCATGCCTGGTCTTGCGAGTGATATACCCTTGCTGTACCTGTAAATTTATAAACAGAAGGGTCAACACCAGCGGTCTTCACAATACAGCCGTCGCTGGCAATGTTGCCAGACAGAACGGCGAGCCCTCCTTCGGTATCATAACAATTTTCAATATTACGGATACAGCCTTTTTCACGGTCCGTATCCAATTCATCATACATGGTATTTTGAGATCCCATGACCAGGTTACGTCCTATTCCGCCGGGTGCACTTTTGGCATTGGAAAAGGCTTCTCCCGTGGCCGTGTCTCTCATGATATCAAAATCATCCAATATTTCTTTCAGTGATTTGGAATCAACACGTTTTACAGTGTTATCTAAAAGTCCTGCACGGTCGAGTTCTCCGAGTATTCCCATGATGCCCCCGGCCCTGTTTACATCCTGAATATGATAGGATGAACTGGGAGCTACTTTGCATAAAACAGGTATTTTTCGCGACAATTTATCTATGTCTTCCATGGTAAAGTTGACTTTTGCCTCGTGTGCAATAGCCAGGAGATGAAGTACCGTGTTGGTTGAACCACCCATGGCAATATCAAGGGTCATGGCATTAAGAAATGACTCTCGGGTTGCAATAGAGCGGGGTAAAACAGAATCATCCCCTTTTTCATAATATTCACGTGTTATATGCACGATGTTATCTGCAACTTTATTAAACAATTTAGTCCTGTTTTCATGGGTAGAAACAATGGTTCCATTGCCAGGAAGTGCTATGCCCAGTGCTTCACTAAGGCAATTCATAGAATTGGCGGTGAACATGCCCGAGCATGAACCGCATGTAGGACAAGCTGATTTTTCCAGTTCAGTCAGCTCCGATTCCGGGACAGACAGATCGCCTGCTTTTACCATAGCATCAATCAGGTCATAATGTTTGCCTTTTACAACACCTGCTTCCATGGGTCCTCCTGAAACAATAATAGTTGGGATGTTGAGCCGCATTGAAGCCATGAGCATACCGGGAGTGATCTTGTCGCAGTTGGTAATGCAAACAAGTGCATCAACCTGATGTGCATTACACATGTATTCTACACTATCCGCTATGATGTCACGTGATGGCAATGAATATAACATGCCCTCGTGTCCCATAGCTATACCATCGTCAATCGCGATGGTATTAAATTCAGCAGCAAACCACCCGTGTTCATTTACACGTGCTTTTACTTTTTGTCCAATCTCGTGAAGATGAACATGCCCGGGGACAAATTGAGTAAATGAATTGGCAATGGCAATAACCGGTTTGTCAAACTGATCTTCTTCGCGCCCATTGGCACGCCATAAGCTCCTGGCTCCTGCCATCCTTCTGCCTCGCGTTGATTTAGAACTGCGTAACTGATGTTTCATTATTAGTGTCTTTAAAATTATTTATATAGTTGCAAAATAAATTATTTATATAAAAAAAAACCATCCTGCAGATTCTGAGAATGGTTTTTTATATATTATGAAAAAGATATACCATCCTCAGTCAGGTTTGTAATACCACGCTCACCACCACTAATAATATGGTGCTTACTAATATGTTTACTATGGTATTTTGTATTTTCATTATTGTTTATTGTATGTTTTGTTTTTGACAAAAGTAATTATTTTTTAAAATATAAAAAGGATATTTCAAAAAAATTATTAAAAACTTAACAAATTATTTTGTTTTAACGATTTCTTCAAGTGTCAGCCCGGTTATTTTTTTTACCCTATTGAAAATGTTAAACAATATAAACATTAATATAATAGTTGAAGGAAGAGCGATCACCGGGAAACTGAGTGCTGTCATCCGTCCAATTTCCTGGTTAAAAGCAGTGGTGCCTGAAGGGCTTTGTACTATTATTTTAGCTAAAATAAAGTTGAGTGTAGCAGAGAAGAAAAAAGACAATGTAAGCCAGTACGAAGAATTTTTGATTTTATCTTCAAATGCCTGCCGGGTGTTATTTTCTTCAAGTCGCTGATATACAAGTTCTGTATTAATAAAGGTGTCGTTGAAAAGTAATTTTTTGACCAGGGGATAGCGTGCCCTCATGGAAATAAGAATGAGTAAACCAATGACAAATGGAATGGCGGCTTCTTTTACAGCAATCCACTGTGCATTGAGTTCTAATAACCCTATCACTCCTGTAATAAGCACACTCACCAGTCCAAGTACAGACATGATATTGGCTTTTTTCTTTTTGATAAAATCAATCACACCATATCCCAAAGGGAAAGCCAGGGCTACTACAAGTCCTGTAAAAGCACCTAAATGCGCTTCATCACTGAATTTGGTTAATATGATAACCGGAATGACAATATTCAATAATAAACTGTACAACGGATTTTCTCTCTTTTTTTCCATAGTATTTCAAATGGTGTTTTGTTTTGAATTCAATATTACTAAAAAATTGAATAAATAACGTTTTTTATCAGGGAATATTATTGGGATTGAAAATGGCGGGAGAAATCGTGTATGGAAGATTAGTTTGATTTTTTTTATTTCATTATTTCTTATAATACTTGTTACGATATTCAATTGAAGTTTTTATAGTAATTTCATTTTTGCTTATTTTTATCTCATCTAAAAAATTATTAAAATAATGTACCGAATTTTATTTTTTATTTGCTTATTCCATTCCTGCGGACAAGGCCCCCGGGACCAACCCATTGCAAAGCAAGACAGCGTTTTGGAACACGAGAGCCAGATGCATACTGAGCCTGTTCAAATGATAAACACCAACGGCACAACCATTGTTCAAAGGTTTTCTCCTCCTCGAGGCTATAAAAGAATTCCATCCGACTCAAATTCATTCGCGTTTCATTTAAGAAATTTACCATTAAAGCCGCGTAAATCCCTCGTGAAATATTATGATGGAAGGTCAAAACCCAATAAAGGTGTATATGATGCAGTGGTTGATCTTGATATAGGCAATAAAAACCTTCATCAATGCGCTGATGCTGTCACGCGTCTTTGGGCCGATTATCTTTATAAACAAAAACAATACGATAGCATCCATTTTAATTTCACCAACGGGTTCAGGTGCGATTATTCCGAATGGATAAAAGGCAGGCGTGTTGTAGTGAATGGGAATAAAGTGCATTGGAAGCATAAAGCCCAACCATCGAATACGCGAGCAGTTTTTTGGAAGTACATGGAAACCATTTTCATGTATGCCGGAACCATTTCCTTATCCAGGGAATTAAAACCTGTTGATGTAGAAAAAATGCAAATCGGAGACGTGTTTATCCAGGGCGGATCACCTGGCCACGCGATAATTGTAGTAGACATGGCCGTGCATCCAAAAACAAATAAAAAAATGTTTTTACTGGCACAAAGTTATATGCCTGCACAAGAAATCCAGATTTTAAAAAATCCTTCAAATGGGCAACTAAGTCCATGGTATCCTATTGATTTTGGAGATGTTTTAAAAACCCCTGAATGGAGATTTCATAAGAATGATCTGAAAAGATTTTAATTTTATCATCAATAACATAAACTCATTTATTATTAATCCTGTATCCCGTTACCAGCCTTTTACAAAATATAGATCAAGTTGTTATAAGCGCGTCAGGAGATTATAATGAAAACTCGAATAACACTGTATCTTCTTCAATAGCTGTTAATTCTGATAAATTTGTAAACAGGTGAGGAGCAGAATATTTTTTCTTTTCATTCCCGGGTATTGCTTTGCCATGTATTAAAACCACCCATTGTTGTTCTATCTTTATGGATTCTGTCTTCTTCGGAAAGACAACTTTTCCCTTTTCTAATGACATTTTAAAATTCTTTTTTTCCATCATCTTTGAAAGATCAGAATCAGCAATCAATTGCTTTGCAAACCGTTTTCCAACAATTTTCCATAGTTTATGTTCAATTGATGGAAATTCCTGCATCAGGCGTTGGAATTTTAAGACTTTAATTTTTAATGTTGTTACAGGGGATTCTGCTATTACAGTTGCTTCGCGGCTCATTCCTGTCATAACCGACATTTCGCCGAGTGTACTACCAGGCCCCAGTACTTCAAGCAGTTGATTTTCACGTGATATTTTTACCGTGCCTCTTAAAATAATATGAATACTGTCACCTATGGTGCCTTCTTTCATAATCTGCTCACCAACAGAAAATACCTGATGTTGAAACTGGTTTATAATTTGTCCTAAATCTGAAGAATTCAAGTCTTTTAACCACGACACGTTGTTCATGACATCATCCACTTCAGGATATGTTGCCGTGGGTGGTTTTTGGATCAGTTTTTTCATACGTTCTTCAATACCGGCAACCATTTTCTCTGCTTCATCTTTACTAATCTGACCATTTTTCTTAAGCCGTTCAACGGTTTTTATTTCATAATTCAGCATTGAACGCGTAGCCTGGCGGGTAGCAATGGCAGTATATATCTCGGGATAATTTTTTCGCAGGTTTCGGATGAATGTTTGACTATGAATTTGATTTTCATTTATTTCTTCTTCTATTTTAGCGAGGTTGTTACACGCTTCCTCATTTTGGCCTTCAATGCTCCTATACATACTCCCCACCATATTCATGGCTTCTTTTTGAGCTTCTAAAAACCCCCTGGCAGCATCATAGCTTACAGATAATTTATCAAAAAAAACTTTTTCTGCTATTTTTTTCAGGAAAGGGATTTTTTCAAGCTTATGCAATAATGAAGGAGTTTGCCATAGTTTTTCAAGATCATCTCTTTCGGACAAAGGGATCTTACCACCGGAGTCCAGTATTTCATTGATGGCATCCGTGAGCGTTCGTACAGCCCCCTCCCCGATCATTCCATCTTTAAATTGATGCCAGTAACTGCTTTTTTCTTTTTCCAGAATACGTCTCCGAATTTCCGAAATAGTATTTGTTTCTGCATGTTCGCTTTCTATATCTTCCGGTACATCTGGATAATACTGTTCAACAATATTCCAGTTAGCACGGTTTATATACCGGTCATTCTTCATTTTCACAGTCCAGTTTTCCACTGCCTGCCGCAGGTATTGCCTGGAATGATTGATCATGGCAGCTTTAGCAGGTGACAATTTAGTAATACCGAGTTTATCAACCAACCAACCAATCGTGGTTGCATTGATCACTAAAGTCATGGTAACCACCCCGGCTGTCAGAAACAAAAACTGATTTCGGATTGTCTCTGGAATGTATTGATTATCAACGCCTGCAACAACAAGCGCTAAAGCCAGGCCGATTGCTCCCCGCAAGGCCCCCCACCATAATACATATGTTTCTTTTTTCTTTATGCCATATCCTACTTTTTTCATTGCAGGAAAAAAGATTGCGATCACGAAGGCCCTAATAATATGGATACCAATATATACCAATATTAATATTAAAAAATCGGATTTACGGAACACGGTTTGTTGTGCTATTACAAGTCCTACAATTAAAAAAATGAGGGTATTGGCAATAAACGCGGCCAATTCCCAAAATTCATGCAGGAAATGTTCTACCCCGGGACTTATTTTGGTTCTTCCGCTACCTGCCATAATTAAACCGAATGACACCACTCCCAATACTCCGGATACATGAAGAAAATGTTCTGCTATAAAAAAAGTAAGATATGCAGCAGCAATCATCACACTGATTTCAACCATTGCATCATTGAATACTTTCCCGACCCAGCTCATGGTTATATATCCTATGACAATACCTAACAATGCTCCCCCAACA
>CAYPTK010000166.1:0-6354 GCA_964413555.1 uncultured Bacteroidales bacterium
TTTTTTGAATGTTTTCAGGATATTGCACGATTTTATTTTTATTAATCGTGATGATTGTACCATCATTTAAAGTGTCCGTGATAATTTTATTTTTTGATGATATGTAAACTTCTTGTTTTATATTGGTAGAGATAATCCAGTATATTCCAAGGGCTAAAATAAAAAGTGCCGCGATTTTCAGAAAAGGGTATAAATACCCGTGTGCCTTAGAAGAAATTTTTTTATTTAAATTGGTTTTTAATTTTTTTGTTTCTTCGTTAATATCAATATCGTTAAAATATTTCGTTTTATCATCATTTTCATAAACCTGCTTTACATCTTTAAAAAAATCATAATTTTCCTTAGCTGAATTGATCCAATGTTCAACCTTTTTCCTGTCATGCTTGTTTAAAAGGCCTTCCAGGTAGTCAATTAATAATCCGGATATTTTTATATTTTTATACTCTTCCATTAATAATTATGATACTTATAATTCAAAAAACTCCTATATTATTATAAAAAAATAAACTGATTAACAAAGGAACCACCTCTTTTAATTTTTTATATAAGATTTGACGGGCTTTATATAGTTGATTTTCGACGGTATGCTTTTTTATGTTCATGATTACAGCGATTTCATCATTATTTAACCCCTCTATTTTATGATATGTTATTTTTTTACATTTTTCAGGCAATGCATCAATCGCGTTATAAATTTGTTTTTTCAGGTATGGGTCTTCAATGGTTGAATGTCCATCAAAAAAATCATCACTTGTAAGATAATAATTATGTTTAACGTCTGTTTTTTGTTTATTTAAATATTTAATAGAATTGTTTTGTACTGCTTTAAACAAATATGCTTTCAATGAAGTATCAATATTTATTTTACTTCTGTCCTGCCATAGCTTTAAAAACACGTCATGCACGATGTCTTTTGCTTCTTCTTTATCGTTAAGATATTTTAAGGCAAAAAAACACAGCCGTTCAAAATATAACTTAAACAAAGCCACAAGTGAATTTTTATCACCTGATTTTACTTTTTCGTATAAATTATTATGTTGATGATTAGAGATCAAACGAAATTTTATTATTTTCAACAAAAATATAATTTATTTATATTTTGATAACTAATATTCTGTTAAAATTTTTCGTTAAATTTGTATAATCATCAAATAAGTTTTTCATGTTGATCGAAAAAAAGAAAATACGTCAAATTATAAAAGACCATGAACTAACCTGTATAAAGGGAAGAGATGAAGATGAACTGGTAAATATTTTTTACGAGTCATTATCTGAATTTGCTTCATTCCAGGAACAACGCCTGGCAACCAAGGATGATATAAAAATGGTATTGGAATTAATGAACAGGCGGTTTGAAGCTGTTGACAGGCGGTTTGAAGCTATTGACAGGCGGTTTGAGGCTGTGGATAAACGTTTTGAAGATATAAACAAACGTTTTGAGGCAATCGACAAACGCTTTGAAGCAATAAACAAACGCTTTGAGGCAATAGACAAACGCTTTGAAGACATGTACAGATATATGGATAAGCGTTTTGAAGACATGAATAAAAAATTTTCCATGATGTTTACTTTCATGAACATTGGCTTTGGGATTATTATTTTACTTACCGTATTGTTTAAATTTTTGCATTAGAAAATGTTATTTATAATCGAAACAACCTGCTTAAAAATTGTTTTACTTTAGTGACAATTCTTTTCCCTGTCAATTTCTCTTTTTTGTAGGATTCTTTATTAAAATCATTCTTCTTATCGCTTTCATTTTTTACATTTATCTTTCCGGGATTTATCTCTTCTTTTCCCGGGAATACTTTATACACAACTTTATTTACCCCGGAAGATGACTCAGCTTTTTTATTTTTTTCCCGTTTTTGTCTATTATCTTCGTTAAGGTCAATGTTTGTAAGTGTTTCTAATGATTTTATAAAACTTGAGTAATTATCATCTAACATGACATCATTGGCACCATCTTCATCGAGAGTGCCTTTGAAAACAGAAACTTTAAAATCCAGCAGGTAAAGAATTCGATGTTCAATAGATCCTTTTGAGATAAAGTTATATACACTGACGTGTTTTTTTTGCCCGAGCCTGTAGATTCTGCCTATCCGTTGTTCTAACACTGCCGGATTCCATGGCAAATCAATATTAATCAGTATATTTGCACATTGCAGGTTCATTCCAACGCCACCAGCATCGGTTGAAAGAAAAATTTTGCATTCATCATCATGGTGAAATCGTTCTACCATCATTTTTCTTTCTTTTGAAGGGACATCACCATTCAGGTATTCGAACCGGATTTTTTGTTTTTCGAGTTCTTCAATCAGCAGTTCAAACATTTTTTTCCACTGGCTAAATACCACAATTTTATTGTCAGGATTTTCAAGAATTTCAGAAAGCAATTTCATTACTTCCCCCGGTTTATTGTCATGCCGTTTTTTTTGATCCAGGATGTAGGTTGAGTCACTGACCATGCGCATACAATTCAGGCATACAAGTAATTTTTCTCTTTCTTCTTCTGTTAAATAACCAATGCGAATCCACTTACTAACCAATTTGCAGACAACTTCATAATAATCATTATGTTCAATCGCCTGTTCTTTTGTCAATTCAACAAAGTAATTCTTGTCAATTCTTCCGGGAAGTTGGTCAAGAATTTCTTTTTTGGTTCTCCTGATTAAAATGGGTTCAAGCGTTTCATTTATTTCCCGAAGGCCTTTGTATCCTTTAATCTTTCCAACTTCATCGGTGACCTGGTGATTGTATAAAAACCGGTACAACGGGCCAAGTTTATATTTATCTATAAACTCAACAATGGAATGAATCTCTTCGAGGCGATTTTCCAATGGTGTTCCTGTAAGGACGATGGTGTACAGTGAATGAATCTTTTTAACTGCCTGGGCTGTTTTTGTTTTCCAGTTTTTGATTCTTTGTGCTTCGTCTAAGATAACAAGCCCGGCATTACACTCGTTTATATTATCAAGGTCAGCCCGGGCTGTTCCATAACTAATTATTTTATAAAGGCTTTGTTCTCTGTAAAGTTTTTTTCGCTTGTGAACAAGCCCTTCTATCACAATCACATCTTTTCCGGAAAATTTTTCAATTTCTCTTTTCCATTGATATTTTAATGAAGTAGGACATATAATCAATACTTTTTTTACATTGAAATATTTGATAAATAGTTCAACAGCAGCTATGGCCTGTATGGTTTTTCCAAGCCCCATTTCATCTGCAAGGAGAACCCTTCCTGCTTCCAATATTTTAATTACACCGGCTTTTTGATATGGGTATAACTGTGTATTAATTAAATTATCGAATATCTGGCTTTTTTCTCCATCCGGGAAAATCTTTTGAACAAGCTGTTCTCTTTCTTTTCTTTGTTTTGCATAGTGCAACATATCAAAAACATCAGGGTATACCCTGAAACTGTTGTCTATAGCCAGAGCTTCTTCAATAAACTGTTGAACTTCATCCAATTTATCGGGAAGTAAAAAACCTTTTGAGTCAAAATAATCTTTTGCCAGATGATGTAATGTATCATCATCGCCTTTTTTAAATCTTATTTTTCGTTCATTTCCATAAAAAATACTAAGCGAGCTGTATGTATGCTGTTGATTATCTTTGAAATATTTATGGTTCTTTTTTGCCTGTTTTAATGTAAACAGCACATATTCAATATGCTTGCATGTTCCAAGCCCATTGATTTTAAAATCAGGACATGAACAAAAATGATGGCTTTTCTTATTATCCCTGATGGAAATTTTATACGTGTTTCCGGATTTAGGATTAAATACATTAAAATCTGAAAGCACGGGGTGTTGACCAGTATTTGTAATAGAGAACTCTTGTTTTTCAGCAAATTGCCTTCTTAACGCGATTTGCCATTCATCCAATGGCATATCTTCAGGTTTTCGGTAGTACGGAACTTTTTTTTCCTTCTCAGCAGCATTTTTTTTGGTTTTTCCCATTTATGATATAATATAAGTATTTAACAATATAAAAGACAATATAAAAATATTCTTTAATCGCGATATATGAAAACATATACAGGAAAGTAATCAACATTTTTTTAACACGAATCGTCATATTCAATTCGTTAAACCGCTTTGTGGCTTTCAGTTTCTTAATGGCCTAGTAAAAATTCCTCATAATTTTCTTTGTTGATAACCTGATATTCATGTTCAGGGTAAGCTCTTTCAAACGTTTTAGACAACCTGGGCTTTTTTTTTTGATTCCATTTAAACTCGTAAGCAAAAAGTTTTCCGTCACGCTCTTCGATAAAATCAATTTCTTGTTGATCCCGGGTGCGCCAAAAATAAATATTCTGCCATATCCCATTGTAATGTGCATATTTCATTCGTTCGCTAATTAAAAAATTTTCCCAGAGCGCACCTACATCGTTTCTCTGTTCAATTAGAGAAAAATTTGCAATTAAAGCATTGCGGACTCCATTATCATAAAAATAAATTTTTTTTCCTCTTGAAAGTTCTTTTCTTAGGTTGCGCTTATATGCACCGAGCCTGAATATTATAAATGTTTTTTCGAGTAATTGAATGTATTTTTCTACTGTTCCGTGGTCGAGATTTAACAGTATCCCCAATTCATTGTACGAAATTTCATTTCCAAGTTGATATGCCAACGCTTGCAGTAGTTTAAGTAATTTGCCTGGTTTTTGTATTCGTTCCCACATTAATATGTCTTTATACAAATAACTGTCGGTTAATTGGTGAAGCAGTTCTTTTTCTCTGCCAGTACTTGTTACTATTTCAGGATAATACCCATACACGAGACGATGTGGCAACATCTTGTTTTCTTCTGTAAACCCATGATGTTCTACCATTTCTTCAAAAGAAAACGGGTATAAATGATATTCAAACTTGCGCCCGGTTAAGGGTTCGTTAACTTTATTTGCCAGTTCAAAGGCCGATGATCCTGATGCTATAAGTTGTATAGATGGTATTTCATCGGTAATTAGTTTAAATTTCAGTCCTACGTTCTTAATCCGTTGTGCCTCGTCAACAATGACAGTTTTATAGTTATGGAAAATATGTTTAAGCCGGGTTGAATTTGCATTTTCAAACATTGTCCGGGTGTCAGGTTCATCAGCATTTAACCATAACACGTGAGCCTGATCATCAAACATTGTCCTTAATAAAGTTGTTTTTCCTGTTTGCCTTGCACCAATTATTATTATTGCTTTGCCGGTGTTTACGTTTTTGTTGATAATTGATTCTATCTTTCGTTTAATCATAAAAATAGTTTTTTTGTGAATCTAATCGCAAAAATAACGTTTTTTTTGTGAATCTAATCGCAAATTTATTCTTTAGTATTTATATCTTAAAAAATGCCTGATCTTTTGTGCTTTTGTTTTACCCAGGCCATTGATTTCCTTTAATTCCTCTTCGGTAGCTAAAACAATATTTTCAAGGGTTCCGAATTTTTCAAGTAATGTTTTAGCCATCAAAGGGCCTACTGTAGGTAATCCCTGGATAAAATACAATGCCTTGTTTTTTATACGTTTGGGTTTATAGCCTCTGCGAAGATACTGCATCCCATCCCGTAATAATTGTTCTCCGGCCATTACCAACATTTCGGCAGAATCACGAGCGTTTGCCGAATAGATAATTGGTATCTGCCACGATAAAGAGACTGATAATAAAGCACCTTTAACAGCCTGACGGCTTATATCATGATGCGTATTGTAAGGGTTCCCTTCAACTAAAATAACAGTATGATAATTTGTTTTCTTTAGTCGTGAGCATTGTGCAAACAAGCGTCCCTGGAGAATGGATAGAATAAAGTCTTCTTTGGATTTACGTTCAATTAAAACCGTATCATTTATTAGGTAATCGCCTGTTTTAAGTATTTTCATCTCAACATCTGCATCTTGTTTTTTTAACATTTCAGGGATTTTTGAAGGCGCTTCCCTGTAGTCAGCGATAATATTTATTTTATTGCTCATATTTTACATTCAAAAATATCTGCTATATTCTCAAAGTTTTTTACATGTATATTTTTAGTGGCTTTGAATTGTTTACCCTCCCCATAAATGACATAACCTATGGTAGTGTCAGCATCAGAAGATTGAAATTTCTGTATGGATTGGATAAAGTCTTTATTATAAGTCATGGTAGCTTTTATTTCTATAGGAATAAGGGATTCCCCCTTTTTATAAACCAGATCAATTTCGTTATGGTGGCTGCCCATAATAAAAAACAAATTTGGGTCTAAGCCATTGTTGGTTCTTGTTGCTGGTCATATATACACGGCATGAATCCATGATAAATAAAATCATCACGTCTGAAGTTTATATTGGCTCCCTTTTTGCCAACTTGATAACTGTATGTTGTATTTTACGTT
>CAYPTK010000167.1:0-2410 GCA_964413555.1 uncultured Bacteroidales bacterium
CTTAGGCGCCTTGCATCTGCACAAAGCTAATGGTATGAATGTTCCGGGTTAATTTTCTGAATCATTGCCCGGGTATTTTCCCCTGCAAAATATCCTGGTACAATTCATCATCCTGCAGAATATTTTTAGCTTTCAGGAAAATATCATCGCGTTTGTTCACGATTTGATAAAATGCATTAATATCCCATAAATCCCTGGCGATATATGCTTTGGTATAAAATGACAAGTCGTCTTTGGCTTCTTTAAACTCATCTTCATCTGTTTCCACTCCTTCTTCTGATGCATAGGATTTTAATTCATCCAGCAAAGAATCGTTTACCATGTAATTTTCAATAAAATACGTGACTGTAGAATAGAGGGATAATAATTCTTCTCGGTGGTCGTCAACATGATTCAATACAAATTTATACAGAATACTGTTGCTTAATATATCCCTGTAGTAATCATTCACCTTGTTGGTGTCGACCGGCACGAAAACATCGGGCATAATTCCCCCGCCCCCGTAAACAACACGTTTGTTTATCAGGGTTTTATACTCGAGTGAGTCAGGGAATTGGATGCTGTCTTTATTTACCAGTTCACCATGTTCATACCGGTCTAAAATTTCCTGCCTGTATTTTTTATACCCTTTGTCATAGTTTTTTTGTATCAATCGTCCTGTTGGGGTATAATATTTTGCAACTGTCAACCGGATCATGGAGCTGTCTTGCAGTTCAAATTGTCGTTGCACCAATCCTTTCCCAAACGACCTTCTTCCAACAATCACACCCCTGTCCCAATCCTGGATAGCACCGGAAACGATCTCGCTGGCTGATGCAGACCCTTCATCAATCATGATAACAACGTTTCCCTCTTCAAACTCGCCGAAAGGTGTTGAATTAAAATCTTGCCTGGGGCTGTTTATGCCCCGCGTGTATACAATACGCTTCGCGTTATTTAGAAACTGATCTGCCAGCCGGATGGCCATCTCAAGATACCCCCCGCTATTGCCTGTAAGATCAAGCACCAGGTGTTGAAAATTATTGTTGGCCCGAAGGCTGTCAACCGCTTTTTTAAATTCATCGAGCGTTGTCCTGGAAAACCTGTTGAGTTTAATATACCCGATGTTTTCATCTATCATGTATGCTGCATCCAGGCTATGGATAGGAATTTTGTCGCGCGTAATGGTAAAATAAATCAACCCGTCAACTCTTTTTCGTTTGATGCCGACTTTCACTTTGGTTCCTTTTTTGCCCAATAACCTGTCTCTTACTCCTTTTGATGTAATATCAATGCCTGCTATGTTTTCTCCTTCAACAGTGATGATCCTGTCTCCTGCCTGAATGCCTACTTTTTCGGATGGCCCACCGGAGATAGGAGAAATAACATATACCGTGTCATTCAATATATTGAACATGATGCCAATTCCTTCAAAGCTACCCTGGAGCGGCTCGGTTACTTCTTTTACCTTTTTTTTAGGGATATAGGAAGAATGCGGGTCAAGATCTTTAAGCATTTTCGTGATTGCTGTTTCCACCAATTCTTTATTGTCTACCGTGTCAACATAGTAGTTTTCAATAAGTTGAATAACTTTCGTGAGTTTAAACGATTGTTCATTAAAAAAGAATTGTGATTTCCCCGGGACGGAATAAAATATTATGAACAATAAAACCGGGAGAACATGACGGGATAAAGCTGATTTAATCATAAGATAGTTATTTAAAGTAGAATCTATAAACATATGTACACGTGCAAAAGTAAATAAATATTGAAAAAGGTCATGAGTTCTTAAAATAAATTATCGTTATTTATTGAACAAGTTATTCCAACGGGATTCTTTAATTTTACATGCTACCCCGCATAATTTAAAATAATGTTAAAAATAAAGGGTTTTATAAATCATATCATAAAAATGGAACGGGCAAAAAAAGCATTTTTCGATTAGTAAATTTAAAAAATAAAATTTGTATTTTAGTACTTTTCATAACAATGAAAAATTGGTTATCAAATAAAAATAATAATTATGAAGAAAAAAGGAATATATATCATTTTTATCATTGTATTTACTTTTATTCTATACGGAAATACATTGAATCATCATTATGCTCTGGATGATGATTTTGTGACAAAAAATACATTTGTAAATAATGGATTTAAAGGTCTTGATGAAATTTTTACCCATGGGTATTTTTATGGATTTAATAAAAATAATGAACAAATATACAGACCGGTAACGTTAACTTCATTTTTAATTGAATATACTTTTTTTGGAAAGAGTCCTTATACAAGCCATTTGATAAATGTACTGTTATATGCATTAATGGTCATTGTTTTATTTTTATTAATGACAAAATTATTTAATGATAGCCATTCGTTTATCCCTTTTTTAATTGTTTTATTATATACAGCACATCCATTACATACCGAAGTG
>CAYPTK010000167.1:2510-6349 GCA_964413555.1 uncultured Bacteroidales bacterium
TATCCCTTTTTTAATTGTTTTATTATATACAGCACATCCATTACATACCGAAGTGGTTGCAAGTATAAAAAATCGTGAAGATTTGTTAAGTGGTTTGTTTATGTTTTCCTCGGCTCTTTTTATTATACGATTCAATGAAAGTAAGGATGTTAAATGTCTTTTATTTAGTCTTTTCGTGTTCGTGTTAGCGCTTTTTTCAAAAGAAGTTGCATTAACATTTATTGCCATTATTCCTTTAATGCTATATTTTTTTTCTGGATTGAATTATAAAAAAATGGTGTATTTAACAATACCATATATAATCATTGGATTGTTTTACCTGTTTATCAGAGATGCTGTCATGGATGATATTGTTATTCAGAACGATAAATCTATAATAAATAATACATTATATGCAGCTGGTGGATTTGGTGAACGATATGCAACAACTTTTTATATTCTTGGGAAATATTTAGGGTTGTTGTTGGTTCCACATCCTTTAAGCTGGGATTATTCATATCCGCAAATACCAATTTTAGATTTTACAAATCCCTGGGTTATTATATCTTTAGTAATACATATTTCATTGATTGTTTACGCGATTTTAGAATTAAAAAATAAAAATAAATATTCATTTGCTATCTTTTGGTACTTCATTACTTTGTCTATTACATCAAATCTTTTTTTGCTTATTGGAAGTACTATGGCAGAAAGGTTTTTATTCATTCCATCCCTTGGTTTTTGTATTGTGATCGTGTTCATGTTAAATAATTCTTTTAGAAAATATAAAGGACAAGAACTTACATATACTATGGCAACAGTTGCAATAGTATTAATCATATATTCTGTATTGACTATTAATCGCGGTAAAGATTGGAAAAACCAATTTGAGCTGTTTAAATCAGGAGTAGAAGCTTGTCCAAATAGTGCCCGTTGTCATATGGCACTTGGGGCGATGTATGAGCAGCAGGCAAAAGTAACCAATATCAAAACAGGGGAAGCAAAATATATGAATTTGGCAATGAATGAATATAAAAAAAGTATAGCATTATATCCGGAATATGACCAGGCTTTGTATAATTATGGTGTTATCCTTCAAAATAGCAAACGGTTTGATGAAGCTAAAATGCAGTATAGGAAAGTGATTAAAGCAAATTCTCAATTTATCATGGCTTATAATAATTTAGGTTCTTTGTTTTACTATAAAAATCAATTTGACAGTGCCCTCTTTTATTTTAATACAATGTTAACGATTGACAGTACTTCTTCATCAGCATATTTAAATATTGGAACAATTCATCATAAAAAGGGGGATATACCACAAGCCATACGTTTTTATTTAAAAGCCCTTAAATATGATCCGTATAAACTTCAGGCACTTAAAAATATTGCCGTTGCATACAGGGCAATCAATAAGCTGGATAAAGCTGAAAAATATGAAATCAGGCTTAAAAATTTAAGGCAGTAATGATCAAAAATATTCTATATAAAAGTGTTTTCCCGGGAACCTTTTTATAAACCACACGTCTTCTTATTAAAGAAATATATTTTATAATAGTAATAAAAATCAATATAGAGTTCGTCCATGGTGTAAATGAGCAATTTTGTAGCAAGCAGGATGAAGATCTCGGACACGATGTACAAACACGGACATTATGAAAATGAAATGCATTTGTATATAAAAAAAGTTCAAAAATACTAATAAGCGAAAAATCATTTTTTTCATACCCAAAAAATAAAAATGAACATAGATGGCAATGAAGGCCTTTACTTTATTAAAATGATGGATAATAAAAATCATAAAGCAGTATTTAAAATCATTAGCCAATAATTTTGATCAATCCCCAAAAAATTTTTATTATATATTATTTTTCACTAGTGTCCGACTAAATTAATAAAAAAGGAGTGTACTCCATAAAGTTTCCCCTCCAAGTTGTAATTTTGTTTTTGCAACAAAACTTATTACAACATGAGTAAAAATAATGAAATTAATTTTGTCGGACAGCCGATTTTAAAACAAATTTTAAAATTGATAGAAGCTGTAAACATACAGGGTTTGATTAATAAGCACCAAAGTGACTATTATTACAAGGCTTTCAAGAGTCGCACCCATATTATAACCATGCTTTTTGGCATATTAAGTCGTTGCGATTCAATGACTGAAATTTGTGAGGGGTTACGGGCACTTGGCGGTAAACTTAATCACTTAGGTTTAACTAAAGCCCCTGCAAAAAGCACAGCAAGTGATGGTTTGAGAAATAGAGATCATAAGTTCTTTGAATCTTTATATTTTTCTCTTGTGAAAAAATACAAAACCTTTTTGTCGGACAGCCGAACGTTTGGGTTAACATTTAAAGAAGTCCTTTTGATTGATTCAACGACAATCCGACTATTTAGTGATATACTAAAAGGTGTAGGTCGTAATCCTAAAGGAGACGGCAAAAAGAAAGGCGGATTAAAAGTACACATGCTCATTGATGCTGTGCAATCAGTTGGCCGGTTCATTAAAATGACATCAGCAAAAGTGCATGACAAGAATTTTTTAAAAAGTCTGGAATTAGTATCTAATAGTATGATAGTCTTTGATAAGGCATATAATTATTATCATCAATTTGCATTATGGACAGACAAACAAGTATACTTTGTTACCCGATTGAAGAAAAATGCTGTTTATCCTGTTATAAGTATTGAACGTAAACATTATCGCAAAAGAGGACAGGCAAAAGTTTTACGGGACGAGACAATTAAGCTTGAATATAACCCAGAGGATAGCACTGGGGAAAAACAAACAAAAAATAAAAAGGTTATTATTCTAAGAAAAGTTTGCTATCAAGATGAGAAAAACCGGTATTATGAATTTTTGACCAACAATTTTGAGATAAAAGCCGAAGACGTGGCATTTCTTTATAAAAAGCGATGGGGAATAGAAATTATGTTTAAAAAAATGAAGCAGAACTTCCAATTACATTATTTCTATGGGGAAAATGAAAATGCTATTTATACTCAAGTATGGTGTACATTAATAGCCCAATTATTATTGACTGTTATTCAAAAAATAGCCAACGTCAAAAAAGCATTTTCTGTAGTGGCTACTTTAATTCGGATACACTTAATCAGTATGTTGGATGTTTATCAGTTATTAAAAGGAACAAAACGAACATATATGCCAAAGATGGTCGGGCCACCTGGTTTAAATCAGCTAAAATTGTTTTAATTTAGGGGAGGTCTTTTTTTGTTTTAATTTAAATAGTCCCTATTTTTAAGGGGTATAGAATATAAACTTGGAAAAATTTAATTTAGTCGGATAATAGTGATTTTTTTTAAATAATTTTATAACGTTTTTAAAACATGTAAAAAGTAGAAGCCATTAAAATGAAACAAAAGCGAAAAAAAATCAGGAACAAAAAGATAACACCGGCAACCTTCATTCCCGGAACATAAGTAATCGTGTACAATCCATAATGATTATTGTTTTTGCATTGGTGTTGTATGTCAATACCTTACCACATGATTATGCCGTGGATGATGAAATGATGATTCTGGATAATAAACTCACCAAAAAAGGATTTGAAGGGATCCCAAAAATACTGGTCAGTGACCAGTTTGCCGGACTATCAGGTAAGAGAGAGACTGAATCTTATACAGGTGGCAGATACCGTCCATTATCACAGGTGATGTTTGCCGTAGAATATGAGCTGTTCGGTTTAAACCCTTTTATAGGGCATTTGGTTAATGTTTTGATATACGCGCTCATAGGTGTAATTATTTTGATCACCTTACAAAAGTTATTGCCTGATAAAAACAGTGCATGGAATAACATTCGCGATGACGTTTTTCGTGGGTTTAGTAAGTGCCAACCT
>CAYPTK010000168.1:0-6279 GCA_964413555.1 uncultured Bacteroidales bacterium
CTATAAAAAACCCTGGAAATTTTGATGCGAAGGAATTATTAGAAGCCCCCTTAAAATGTACTACTGCAATATTTATGACACTAGTTAAATAAGAATTCAGTGTCAAAATCAGATAGCCAGAATCAACTTCCACTTAAATGGTAGTTGGACAAAAAAAATTATGATTAATTTGTATTATTTTTTAATTTTGTCCTATGCCTTACAAAGAGCAGTGAATTATATTTTAAGATCATTAACCATAAAGATGTTCCATTATGAATATTAAAAAAACTTTATTATTACTGGCTGGATTGGCCTGTATGAACGTGTTTTTTGGACAAGAATATATTACAATCATTAAACAATTAAAGAATGACCATGGAAATGTTTATTCTGTAGATATTGACCCCGGGAGGGACTATTTAGCAAGTGGCGGGGAAGATGAAACAGTTAAAATTTGGGATTTTAAAACCGGTAATTTGATACATACCTTTGACCAACCATACAACAAAGTTTATACTGTAAAATTTAATCCCCAGGGAAAATATATATATGCTGGCGGCGACCCGAATATTAAAATATGGGCTGTGAATACCGGACGGTATGTGAACATATTAAAAGGAAATACAACAGATATTTGGTCTTTATCACCGGGCCCTCACGGGAAACGTATTGTAAATAGTTCATTTGACGATAAATTCAGACTATGGGACGTGGTGGATGGCAAATTGCTTAATACATTTGAAGGCCATGAAAAGAGCGTTCTGGCTGTAAGTTATTCACCTGATGGGAAAACGATAGCAAGTGGATCATTGGATATGACCATCCGGTTATGGGATGTCAAAACAGGTGAAGAAACTTATATTTTTCATGGACACGGTGGAAATATTTATTCGTTGGATTTTAGTCCGGATGGAAGATACCTGGTTAGTGCTTCATTAGATAAAACAGTGAGAATATGGGATACACGAGAAAAAGAATTTGTCAGGACTTTAACAGGCCATCAAAAACCGGTAATGTCTGTTTGTTTTAGTCCAAACGGGAAACATATATTAAGTGCATCTTATGATCAAACGATCAGGTTATGGGATGCAACCAATGGCGAAGAAATTTATAGTTATATTGAACATTCTGCCCCGGTCAATGCAGTATGTTTTGGCCCTAAAGGCGAATATTTTGCCAGTGGCGCCAATGACGAAGAGCTTTTCCTATGGAAAATTGACCCGAAGATTTTTGTTGACAAATACCTGAAGGAAGAATTGGAACAGGAACTGGATACCCTGCAGGTATTTCGCCCCAGGGAAGAAAATGAACCCCGGTCAGATTATAAAGCTCGGGTTGAAAAGCAAAAAAATGTTAAAGAAGCATTATATCAAAAATATTATGAGAAATATTTAAATGAAATCAAAAATAAACCTATTCTGAGGTATGATGAAGAGGAGTAAGTTTTTGTATCTTAAGGGGGCTTCTAATAATTCCTTTCTTTCAAAAAACAAATAATCATTGTTTTTTGAAAATAAAATATTATTTATATATAATTGTTTATGAAAATGTTTGAACATTTTTTTTCGTTTTTTAAATACATTTTAATAAGAAATTTAAAAATATAGATTAATAAATATATAAAAAGTTTATATTTGCGAACCAAGGGAATGATCTTTATGATCATTAGAATCACGAGAAATGGAGGAGACCACTATGGAGAAGACAATTATAAATTTGATGAATAAGGAAGTGGGACAAATAAGTTCTATAAAAGGAGGTGAAGGAGCGGTTCATAAACTAGAAGCATTGGGAATCAGGCCCGGGAAAAAAGTTAAAAAGGTCAGTTCTCAAATTTTTCGCGGACCCGTTATCATCGGGATTGATGGAAGAGATATCGCGCTTGGATATGGATTAGCAAAAAAAATAATGATAAAGTAATTATTACAGGCTCCATTTGAACTGACATAAGTACAATGAAGAGAATCATATTAGTCGGAAATCCTAATATAGGAAAAAGTGCTGTATTTTCAAGGTTAACCGGGGCAAATGTAATTGCTTCTAATTACCCGGGCACTACAGTAGAATATACTAAAGGTTATATGAAATTGCCTGATGGTGAAAAAGTTGAGATTTATGATATCCCGGGGATTTATACATTAGAAGCTACGTCAAAAGCAGAAAATGCTGCCATTGAAATATTAAAAAAAGGCGATATCATCATCAACGTGATTGATGCTACTAATATTGAGAGAAACCTGAACCTGACAGTTCAATTATTTAAAAAGTTAAAATTGCCATGTATCATTGCATTAAATATGTATGATATTGCCAAGCGTCATGGTATTAGTATAGACGTTGAAAAATTATCAGGATTCCTTCAGGTTCCTGTTGTCCCTACAGTTGCTGTTAGTGCAGAAGGAATCAAAGATCTGACTGATCAGGTTAAAAACGCGAACATTCCATCTCTTTCATACAACGACGAGGAAAAATGGAATTTTATCGGTAATGTAGTGGAAAGTGTACAAACTACAGAGCACAGGCATCCAACATTTAAAGAAAAAATATCAGAAATGTCTGTTCACCCGGTGTTTGGGATTTTTTTTGCATTCATCATCCTGTATTTATCTTTTTGGATTGTTCGTATAATAGGCGAGGGGTTAATAGGGTATGTCATGGATCCTGTTTTTAATAATTACTATAAACCTTTACTTCATAATCTTTCAGATTTTTTAGGAAGTCAGACCATTCTTCATAAATTATTGATAGGCAACTTGGTGAATGAAGGCATTAACTTTGAACAATCTTTTGGAATGCTGAGTACAGGGTTGTATATTCCTATTGCAGCTGTATTTCCTTATGTTTTTTCCTTTTATTTTGTTCTTACACTCATGGAAGATATTGGATACCTGCCGAGATTGGGTGTGTTGCTTGACAATCTAATGCACAGGTTCGGACTGCATGGCTTATCTGTTGTCCCCATGTTTCTTGGATTGGGATGTAATGTGCCGGGTGCTTTGTCGGCCCGGATGCTTGAAACCCGTAAAGAACGATTTATAGCAACGACCTTAATGGCCATAGCTGTTCCTTGCGTTGCACAATTAGCTATGATTAGTGGTTTGTTAGGTAAGTACGGCGCTTCAGGTTTCTTTACACTTTTTTTTATCTTGTTTATTGTTTGGATACTGGCAGGCATTGTAATGAATAAATATGTTAAAGGTGACTCCCCTGAAATACTGGTTGATATCCCTCATTATCATTTGCCTTATCCTAAAATAGTGTTAAAGAAAGTATGGATGAGAATAAGACATTTTATTGCTGAAGCCATCCCGTTTGTTTTATTAGGTGTATTTATCGTAAATATCATGTACATTACAGGTTTTCTTGACTGGATTGGAAACTTGTTTGCACCTTTAATTACAAAGGTGTTTGGACTTCCCCCGGGGGCAATATCTGCTATATTGGTTGGATTTTTAAGAAAAGATGTTGCCATCGGAATGCTGGCCCCGTTAGACCTGAGTTTTAGAGAGCTTATCGTGGCTTCAACGTTATTAACTATATATTTCCCGTGTGTTGCCACATTTATTGTTATGCTAAAAGAGATGGGGCCGAAAGACATGCTGCGTTCTGCAATTATTATGATCTTTACAGCTTTTGTCGTGGGGGCGGCAGTGAACTGGACAATGGTATGTTTAGGATTTTAGAATGACCCCGGGATACTTGATTATTCTTTGAATATTTACCTTTGCAACGATTCGTTATAGCTGTTTTAACAATTCAATGTTTTCCAACATCGAAGCTTTGTTTATTTGGCCCGGCGCCACTTCTTTTCCCGCTCCCCTGGATGCATAAGTAAACGGGGCGCCCATTAAAGGAGCAAGCAAACGTGTAATTTTCCCGTGTTCACCCATTCCAAATGCTACAATATTTTCATATTCCGCGTAAAGAGAAAGGATGCTCGCGCGATGCACGTTATTTTCAATAGTGGTAACTATTTTAGAAATGTCAGCACCATGTTCAAAACAAATATCTGTGATTTTTTTTAGTTCTTTTATAATGGGTGTTGATTCAAAATTATGGTATGATATGATGACTTTGCAGTTATTGGCATGTGCAAATTCCAGCATATCTGTTAAATACTCGTCCGGAGATTCCACTTCCAAGTCAACGTGTGATGCACCTGAGGCAATGGCTGTTTTTAATCTTTTTTCTCGTTCCTTTTCATTATATTTTCCTGCTCTGCATGTAGCAATTAGCTGAGGATGAGACTTGAAAAGAGATTCGATTTGATTGGTATTTAGTTCGGACTTGTCAATACGTATCTCTGCAAATGTCTCTAATTTAATCGCGGTTAATAAATCTTCATAAGACAGATCGGCTAAACTAACACAGATCATAAATTATTTCTTTTAATTGTGATATTTCTATGGGTTTAATAATCGTACTTCCTATGCCATCAAGCAAGACAAAATTAATGGTATCATTCTCACGTTTTTTATCTTTTCTGATGCCTTCAAGCAAAAGGTTTTTAGATATCTGAATTTCTGTAGGGAGCTTATACGCGGCAATAAGTTTCGTGATTCGTTCCGATTCTGCTGTTGTTAACAGTCCCATTTTTTCTGAAATTCTTGCTGCAACAACCATACCTGTACTTATAGCATATCCATGGATCACCCCCGGGTTATTTTTTTCTATAGCATGGCCAATGGTATGTCCAAAGTTTAGAATCCTTCTCAACCCCTTCTCTTTTTCATCTTTTTGGACTACTTCTGATTTTATAGTAAGTGAATTGGAAACAAGTTCATGCAATACATCAATATCCCTTTGTAACGCGCCAGGTGTATTTTGTTCAAGATATTCAAACATTGATGCATCCCGGATGCATGCATGTTTTATGATCTCGGCAAATGCTGCAATGAATTCTTTTTCCGGGAGTGTTTTTAACATTTTCAGGTCACATATAACCCATTTGGGTTGGTTAAATACACCGATCATGTTTTTATAGCCCATGAAATTTACACCGTTTTTACCGCCTATGCTGGCATCTACCTGGGATAACAAGGTGGAAGAAACAAAGCCAAAATCAATTCCCCGCAAATATATAGATGCTGCAAATCCCGTGATATCGCAAACAATTCCTCCTCCTATGCCAATTACAAAAGAAGACCGGTCCAATTCCAGCTCTACAAATTTTGTGAATATATAATTTAACGTATCAAGTGTTTTTATTTTTTCACCATGCCCGATGGTTATAACGCCCGTGGTTTGAGGAAATTGATCTTTGTAAAGATCATGAACATGCCCGTCTGTTATGATCACGGTTTTAGTCTCGGGCAAATATCGTGAAAGCCTTGCCAATTGCTCACCTAATAATATTTTTGATGTATTATGAGGAGTTTGAATAATGAACGTTTCCATGATATATCAAACTTTATAATTGAATGATATTTTATCTAGCTGTTCATTGGCTTTTACTATTTTTTCTTCCATGTTTTTTTTATACGAGATCACTTTATTTAAAATTGATTCGTCCCCGGCACCCAATATTTGTGTAGCCAAAATACCGGCATTTCTTGCACCATTCAATGAAACCGTGGCAACAGGAATCCCGGGAGGCATTTGCAATATTGAAAGGATTGAGTCCCATCCGTCTATAGATATAGATGCTTTAACAGGCACACCAATTACTGGTAAAGGGGTTACAGCTGCAATAACACCGGGTAAATGAGCAGCACCCCCGGCTCCTGCTATGAAAACCCTTATCCCTCTTTCATAAGCAGTTCTGGCATATTGAATGGCTTGATCAGGTGTGCGGTGTGCTGATAAAGCTTTGATTTCAAATGGAATTTCAAAATCATTTAATACCTGGGCTGCCTGCTCCATTACGGGAAGGTCTGAAGTGCTTCCCATGATAATACTTACAAGTGGTTTCATCTTTTCGTGTTTTAATTTTTAATGGCCAGATGGTACTAATCATGAGAAAACAATCATTATCGTTCGTGATTATAATCATTATTTTTTCATGCTTTGGTTCATCTGTTTATATTTAAGTTAAAGAGTTTATCAAGTTTATAAAGTATAAAGTAGTCTTTTAATTTTAAGTACTCGGCGTAGTTTTCAACTACGGCCTGGATGAATTTTTTATATCCTGGACACTGACATTATGGACAGGCACTAATTAGTGACTGTCAATAATGTCGAGTGTTTGGATCATAATGTTCGATAACGAGGCTCGCGAAGCCCCAAAACGCGCAGTTTACTGGCGTAAATGAGCAATTTTGGGGCAAGCGTAACGAAGTTAGCGGACATTATGGACAA
>CAYPTK010000169.1:0-6247 GCA_964413555.1 uncultured Bacteroidales bacterium
ATATACATTCTTGTATAATTTGGATATACATCATACGATTTCCCGTCTTTTGAAACTTCTTTACTAATGGGTTCAATACTAAAATTCACATAAATTTCGGGAGGGACATTGTCAACGTAAAAAGAACTTGTTTTTAATTGTTCTTTATTATTTACATTATCAGTTGCATTGAATTGAACCTTATGAAACCCCTCTTCTTCTAAACGAAATGCTTCTGTATAATCCGAGGTTTGATTTTTATCAACAACAAATTCCACGGTTTTAACTCCTGAATGCATATCATTAGCATCCAAAGTAATAGAAGTTGATTGACTGATAAAAACAGTATCCCGTGCAAAAAACTCGGGCCCTTTCACCTTTAAATGTGTAACAGGAGGCACGTTATCCATAAAGACCCGTTTATATTGTTTTCTCCCTTTATTTTCTACATTGTCAGTTCCATAATAAGAAATGGTATGAAAGCCTAATTTATCTGTTACAGGAAACAGCTTGGCATAATCATTTTCTTTTTCCGCGTCAATCGTGTACGTTACACTTTTAACACCTGCTTTATTATCACTGCCCTCAAGCCTCACTTTACTTCTGGGAGAAACATAATGTTTATATTGATCGCCTTCTATCGTTGCCTCTACTTCCGGGGGAGTCCTGTCCATATAGAAATTAAACATCTTTGATTCTTCTTCGTTTGCCACGAAATCTTCCGAGTAATACGCTATAGAATGTTCACCCTCCGGCAGGCTGTTAAGTTTTATATTGGTTTCATAAGCCCGTTCCGTGTCGTCATCAATAGTGTACATACACCTGGACACTCCCGTCAAATTATCAGAAAATGCCAGGTTTAGCGATGAGCGGGGGGAAACAACATGTTCTTTTTGATCGCCCAGTATCTTAACCTTTGTTTCAGGAGATGTCGCGTCTACAATAAAAGCATTAGAATGAACGCGTTCAATATTTCCTACAAAGTCTACTGCATAAAATTTAATTGAACATGCACCTTCCTTGTTGGCCGCGATACTATCTTTATAGAGTTTAAATTCCGATGATCCGTTTAACATGTAATAGATGTCTTCCACCCCGGACACCTTGTCATAAGATGTAAAATTAATTTTCAGGTTTTTTCCATAATATTTTTTCCCCTCGTTTGAATAAGATCGTGCCCCGGAAAATTTAGATCGTGTAGTCGGGGGTATTCCATCGGCATATACTTCAAAAATCACATCCTGCAGTGGCTTAATAAGCTCACCCGTCTCATTATCAATTGCCCAAGGATGCCTGATGGTATTTAGCCCTTCCGTGTCAAAATACATAGGATTTACACATCGTGACGTTTTTTTGCTTTCAAGTAAAACGGACTCACCATTATTTTCAGGAGAGTTGGACAAATGCAAGTACACCGGTAATGATTTATTAATATAAATCTTTCCATCCGAAGATTTAAACATCCGTTTTTCATGTTTTGTCTGTTGATCTTGTTGCACGATATCCTGATGATTTACATCGGATTCATCTTTTTCATTTTCTTCTCCTGCTGAATTTGATGCAAATGCAAGAAAAATTGATACATACATAAGTTTTTTAATGTGTTTCATGATTAAATATATTTTTAGGTTAATAATTCCGAAAAAGATGTACGTTTCCCACCCCGACAAATTACGCGATTTCAACCTGAACATAATCAATACAGGTTACTATCACCTTATTTGCAGGCAATAAGCAATTAAACAAACACGAAAAACCCGGGGAAATCTATAATCTTTGTTTTCCCGGTATTTGTTCATCTATTTTTAAAGAAAAAAATGCAATCTTTTATTCTCTAAAAGATACACTCAGCGATTTAAGGGCATGAAAATAATATATTTTTATAAAAAAAACATTTTTCCTATATAATTTTTTTGTTAATTACCAAAAAAAAATAGACAGGCAAAACATAAACCGCTTTTTATCAAATAATTAAAAACAATTCATGTTGGCAGAAATTTTAATTTTATACTAACGTCAATCCAATTATAAAAATAACTCACCCTGGTTTTAACCAACAGGGGTTTACATGTAACCCTTGAAACGAACAGGTGAATATCAAAAAAAATCGCGTGAATTCACAATGTTTACTTTTAACAATTTATCATAGCGTAAAGCAACCTGGCTTTCATACACGAATATAACGTAATCATTTTCTGTTTGCCAATGACTTCCACTAATAAACGTGCTATTTGTTAATGAATCATTATGCAAAACATATTGGTAATTATAAAACCCCTGCTTTAGGAGCATCGTAGCTTCATATTGTTTATTTTCATAATTATATATCATTTTATTATCATCATTAAAGTTCCATGAAGCCAGCTCCCCGTCAATGTACAAATCCCCTTTTATTACCGGTGCATCATAAGCCAGGCTGAAATGCACGAACACGTAATCAGACAACACCTCGCTTTCTTCTTCATTTTCATATTGAATCACGTAATTCCCATTAATGTCTTCCATATCGGTGTATGATTTATATGTAAGATCAATGTCAGGTTTCAGATAGAAATGGTGATGCTCTCCATCATATTCAATTTTCTCAATATTTTCAGAAGCATGATAAACATCTTTGCAATTAAAATAACGATATTCATTTCCTCCCAAAAACAAATTCTGCTTTTGATAATCATAAATAATTTTATTCTCTCGTATGTATTTAGGTTTTAATTCACTTACAGCAGACCTCCAGATATTATTTTTAGTGATCACCAATTTAATATCATTAAACGGGTTTGTTATCTCACCCGGTATTCCTGAAATCTCAACATCAACTTCCTGCTTTGTATCCATGTAAGTAGCAATCACTGGCCTTTTCACGATTGCCTTGACATCTGAAGCATTCTCCTGGACAAAAAAACGACGGACCAACACGGGATCATCAGGAGTATCAAGGTATACAATAATAGCATAATTCCCGGACTTCTTAAATACAATATCTTCATTCGGCAGTTGGAGTGAATAATGGATATAGGAACGTGTCGTATTATCAGAATATTCAAATTCTGTAATGAAATTCTCCTCGAACCCTTCAATATAATTATTATAAAAAATATCCGAAGCAGTCCAGTCAATATTACAATGCTGAATCGTATAATAATAATCTTTGGGATCATTGTCCAATTCGTCAAAAGTTAAAAGTAAATGATCGGGAGAATACAATGTCATTACCGGGTATGACAATGCATTTCCATCCCTGTAAATCCTGGCTGTTTTAATATTTTCTTTCATAACAGTATCTTTATATACTTGCCGTGAATAGAGCTGAACCGGCCTGGAAATTATGATCATCAAGCAAATAAAATATAATTTATTTCTTTTTTTCATCAGCACGTGAAAGGCAATAAAGATATTCAACAGTGTGTTTTTCAGAATCATATGATTTATTATTTACACGTTTATTTAAAATGTTCCTGCATAAGATATACCAAAAGTACTTTTTAAAATGATTGAAATTAGCTAATTTTGTTTTTTTTTAAAGGAGCTAAAACAATACATGAGCAAAGTTATAAAAATTCGAAAAGGTTTAAATATACCATTAAAAGGAGTACCACTACCTCCTGTTAAACGCTCAGACTATGCTCTGACATATGCAGTTAAACCTTCAGATTTTCATGGTTCCAGGCCCAAACCCCTTGTTAAAAAAGGGGACAAGGTAAAAGCCGGTACTGCATTATTGTTTGACAAGAACAATCCTGAAATCCTTTTCACTTCTCCCGTGAGTGGTATCATAGACTCCATTCAGCGAGGCGAACGCAGGGTTATCGAAGAAGTGGTAATCATCCCGGATCAAAAGCAGGATTATGAACCTTTTACAAAAGGTGACCCTGCTGAACTAGGGGAAGAAAAAATAAAAGAAAACCTTATAAAAAGCGGTTTATGGATTGCCATCAGGCAACGGCCTTTTAATGTAGTAGCAGATCCAGGCATACGCCCCACGGCTATTTTCATATCAGGTTTTGACACCTCGCCCCTGGCTCCTGACATGAACCTGTTAATTGATGACAAAGAATCATTTAACACGGGCATACAGGCACTTAACCAGTTAACACGAGGCGATATTCATGTATCACTGAATGCTGAATCACCGCGTTCTGAAATTTTTGAACAGGCACCACATGTCAGGTTGCACTATTTCAAAGGGCCTCATCCTGCAGGAAATGTAGGAATCCAAATGCATCATATCGCTCCTTTAATAAAAGGTGAGATTGTATGGACACTCCATCCACAACACGTGATGATGATCGGGCGTTTATTCCTGCACGGGATTTATGATGCATCCAAAACAATAGCATTGACAGGCTCGGAAGTCAAAACCCCTGGTTATTACAAGATCATTAGCGGCACTTCTATTGAACCGCTTATCAAAGACAATATTGTACCGGGAGATGTTCGCTTCATATCAGGAAACGTGTTAACAGGTGAAAAAATATTCAAAAAAGGCCACCTGGGATTTTTTGATTCTCAATTCACAGTCATTCCCGAGGGAAGGCACAAAAAATTCCTCGGTTGGATTTCACCCGGAACAAAGAAATTCAGTGCTTCAGGCACTTTTTTATCAAGGATTTTCAGGAAACAGGTTTACAGGATGGACACCAATATGTCAGGTGGACGACGGGCATTTGTTGTCAGCGGTGAATACGAAAAGGTATTGCCCATGGATATTTACCCTGTTCATTTATTAAAAGCTATCCTGATCAAAGACATTGACTTGATGGATCAACTTGGCATAAACGAAGTGGTCGAAGAAGACCTCGCGTTATGTGAATATATCTGTACATCAAAAACAGAAGTACAAGAGATATTGCGCAACGGCATTAACTTAATGATTAAAGAAAATGCATAAATGATCAATGCACTTAAAAAATATAGTGAAAAGATAAAGCCTTTATTCCGGGAAGGAGGAAAATATGAACGCTTCAACAAGTCATTTGAAGCCTTTGAAACACTTTTATTCGTTCAGGATAAGGTAACACGAAAGGGTTCACACATCAGGGACCCCATTGACATGAAACGCACCATGATTATTGTTCTCATCGCGTTGATCCCTGCTTTATTGTTCGGTTTCTGGAATACCGGCTACCAGTATGCACTTTCCACGGGACAAACATATGGAGGAGGATTTGGCTTTATTGATGCATTTCTTTTTGGAATACAAAAGGTATTACCTATTATTGTAGTAAGTTATGCTACCGGGTTATTCATTGAATTTTTATTTGCAGAGATACGGGGACATGTCGTGCATGAAGGCTTTTTTGTCAGTGGCATGCTCATTCCCCTGGTCATGCCGGTGAATGTCCCTTTATGGATGGTGGCTGTATCAACCGCGTTTGCTGTCATTTTCGGGAAAGAGGTATTTGGCGGAACCGGGATGAACATCTGGAACCCCGCGCTACTGGCAAGGGCATTCCTTTTTTTCGCCTACCCTTCATTCATGTCTGGTGATAAAGTCTGGATACCAGGCATGATGAAAGGAAACTATATTGATGGGTTCAGCGGCGAAACAGCTCTTGGACAGGTAGCTGACGGGAGCACGCGAATCGTGAACGGGTTGGGACAGGAATATACATTTTCCGACATGTTTTTCGGAATCATCCCGGGTTCCATTGGAGAAACATCCACGATAGCCATACTGGCCGGGGCTGTCATCCTGTTATACACGGGAATTGCAAGCTGGCGGATTATCGTTTCTGTATTTGCCGGAGGATGGGCCATGGGAATTATTCTAAATGCTATAGCGGTCAACCCCTTCATGGCTTTGCCTGCTCATTATCACCTGGTGCTCGGCGGTTTTGCTTTTGGTGCCGTGTTTATGGCAACCGATCCGGTTTCTGCTTCACAAACCAATAAAGGAAAATGGATCTATGGATTCCTGGTGGGATTCCTGGCGATCCTGATCAGGGTTCTTAACCCGGCATACCCCGAGGGAGTAATGCTCGCCATCTTATTCATGAATACATTTGCTCCATTGATTGACCATTACGTCATACGTTCCAATATCCGAAAACGTGTGAAGCGCTCGATGTATAAACCCAAAAACATTTAAATGAAGCGATTCAGCAATACATATATATTTTCATTTACCGCGATCATGGTGTTGATTGTAGCATCATTGCTATCAATCATTTCAATTCAACTCGCCCCTTTACAGGTTAAAAACATTGAGAACAGGAAGAAACGGGATATATTGTCATCCATGAACATCCATACCACCACTGAAGATGCC
>CAYPTK010000170.1:0-6217 GCA_964413555.1 uncultured Bacteroidales bacterium
CAGTGATCCTGTTATGCCTTTTTTCCCTATTCCTGAAGAATTTGAAGATGAAAACCATTATTTGGCACACTTGACGTATGAAGGAGCAAAGGTGAGATATGGAGAATTAACAGATAATATAAAAGAACGCGTTGATTTTGAATTATCTGTTGTTAAAAAAATGGGATTCCCGGGGTATTTTTTAATCGTGCGTGACTTCTTGCTGGCTGCCCGCGAGCGCGGGGTTTCCGTGGGGCCGGGCAGAGGGTCTGCTGCCGGTTCTGTTGTAGCATATTGTAATTATATAACCGACATTGACCCCCTTAAATATAATTTACTGTTTGAGCGTTTTCTGAATCCCGACAGGATATCCATGCCGGATATTGACATTGACTTTGATGAAGATGGAAGAGAGAAAGTATTGGATTATGTTGTGAATAAATACGGTGAAAACCGGGTAGCACATATCATTACCTTTGGAACCATGGCAGCACGCATGGCCATCAGGGATGTGGGAAGAGTCTTAAAACTATCCCTTCCTGAAACAGATAAGCTGGCGAAATTGGTTCCTGAAAGGCCCGGCACCACATTAAAGCAGGCATATAAAGAGATCAATGAATTAAAAACTGCAAAAAACTCAGATAATCCGCTGGTAAGCAAAACACTTAAGTTTGCAGAAACACTGGAGGGGTCGGTGCGGCAAACCGGGCTGCATGCCTGTGGTGTGATCATTGGAAAGAATGACCTGGCAGAACATATCCCGTTGTGTACTGTTAAAGATACCAATCTTTTGGTTTCCCAATACGATGGGAGCCATATCGAGGATGTGGGAATGCTTAAAATGGACTTTTTAGGCCTCAAGACATTGTCTGTCATCAAAGATGCAATTGTCAATATCAGGGAATCAAAGGGCGTTGAAATTGATATTGACCACATCCCGCTGGATGACCAGGATACGTTTTCATTATACAGCAAGGGTGAAACGACAGGATTGTTTCAGTTTGAATCTGCCGGGATGAAACGGTACCTGAAAGAATTAAAACCTAACAGGTTTGAAGACCTGATTGCAATGAATGCTTTGTACAGGCCAGGCCCGATGGATTATATTCCCTCGTTTATCAAACGGAAATATGGAAAAGAAGAAATACAATATGACCTTCCGGTCATGGAAGAATACCTGAAAGAAACCTATGGCATTACTGTATACCAGGAACAGGTGATGCTTTTGTCCCGCGCGATGGCCGGTTTTTCAGGCGGACAGGCGGATTCGCTCCGGAAAGCAATGGGAAAGAAAAAGAAAAAACTCATGGCCCAATTAAAAGAAAAATTTGTACAGGGCTGCAAAGGAAACGGGTATGATGAAAAAATAGTCAATAAAGTATGGGAAGACTGGGAAGCATTTGCCCAGTATGCATTTAATAAATCGCATTCAACCTGCTATGCTTACATATCTTATCAAACAGGATACCTTAAAGCACATTATCCTTCGGAATTCATGGCAGCGGTTTTGAGCCGTAATATAAATGATATTAAGAAGATCACTGTATTCATGGACGAATGCAGGAGAATGGGAATCTCCGTGCTGGGGCCTGATGTGAATGAAAGTAATTATAAGTTTACTGTTAACAAAGACGGCAATATTCGCTTTGGAATCGGTGCCATTAAAGGAGTAGGGGAAAATGCCGTGAAAAAGATCATAGAGGAACGCGCACAAAACGGGCATTATAATGATATTTTTGATTTTATTGAACGGGTAAACTTACAAACAGTCAATAAAAAAAGTATTGAAGCATTGGCATATGCCGGGGCTTTTGATGGATTTGAAGGGATAGACCGGCATCAATTTTTTATAGAAGATGCAAAAGGCATCACGTTTATCGAGAACCTGATTAAATATGGGAACAAATTCCAGAATGATAAAAATGTATCACAACAATCTCTTTTCGGGGGAGATGACTATTCTACTATTGCCAAACCACCTGTTATTGAAGGACAGGAATGGGATAATATCACGCGCCTGAATAAAGAAAAAGAAGTGGTGGGGATATATCTTTCCGCTCACCCGCTGGATGATTATAAATTTGAAATTAATTCATTTTGTACCACCAACCTGGCTGCATTATCCACCGATCTGGGCGCGTTGAAAGGCAAAGAATTAACATTTGCTGCAATTGTAACAGGCAATAAAGAAGCAACCACCAAAAATGGCAAACCTTATGTCATTATTACCATCGAAGATTATACAGACACGTATCGGATTGCTTTGTTTTCAGAAGATTATATTCAATTTAAAAATTACTTTGTAAAAGGCTACATGCTGTTGATTAAGGCCAGGGTTCAGGAAAGAAAATGGGGGCGTGACAAAGGAGAACCGGAACTGGTTGTGAAACATATTGACCTCCTGGCTGAAGCAAAAGAAAAACTGGTTAAAAACGTGTCACTATCTGTCCCGTTAAACAGGTTATCCGGGAATTTTATAGATGAAATCAAACAATTTACAGACCAACAAAAAGGGAATGCTTTTTTAAATTTTATTGTCTATGATACGGAAGAAAACATTAGCATTACCGGGAAATCAAGGAATTTTAAAATACAGATATCTCAGAATTTTATACGGTATTTAGATGCAAATCCTGAAATTGTTTGTAAGGTAAATGGAATTCATTAAGTACCTGTCCATAGAGTCGGGTGTTTAGATCACTCGTGGAAAACCGAAAACGAGCGGTTGACTGGCGTGAAGGAGTAATTTTGGATACAATCAACTAATTTTGGACGTATTTTTGTTTTTAAAATCTATTTAACATACTTTTGTATGAAAGAAAAATTTGAAAATTATTGTATAATTAAATAAATATAATTCACTATGACAATTGAAATAACAGATGCTAACTATGGAGAAACTGTAGAAAAATCAGACAAACCTGTCATCATTGATTTTTGGGCAGAATGGTGTGGGCCCTGCCGTATGGTTGGCCCCATTGTAGAAGAATTAGCTGAAGATTATAAAGGCCAAATCGTTGTGGGCAAAATTGATGTGGATAACAACCCGGAAGTCACCTCTAAATTCGGGATCCGCAATATACCGACTGTTATATTTGTAAAAAATGGTGAAGTGATTGATAAACAAGTCGGGGCGGTTCCAAAATCTACTCTTGAAGATAAATTGAAAACGATTTTATGAACCACCTGTCGTGTTCATGTATAAATCACGATTAGTGATTTTATAATTGCAATAAAAAGTGATTCTTTACACGAGGCCTGAGAAGGGGCCTTGAACGAGTGTGATCGTGTGGCATTCGCGGTTAAGAGCACGGGGCAAGCCATTTGCAAGTGTATGTATTTCAATGCATTAAAAATGAAAATAAACTTTTGATAGATGACTATATCAAAGGTTTACATGCATTGCATCTGCATGACATGAAATGCATGATTACTACAGGATAAATTTAGTTTTGTATTTTTTTTATTAAACCCAAATTATGTAATAGATTTTCTAATGCATATTTTGGGTTAAAATTCACTATATTGTAATACAAAGGTGTTTGATTTAAAAGTTGTCAGGTAAACAGAAAATTTAACAAACTATTTTGCAGGAAAATAAAACACATATAAAGCAATGGTACGCGCTTCGGACAAAACCCAGGGCAGAAAAAAAGATAGTTGAGGAATTGAAAGATGAAAATGTGAAAACGTACCTGCCATTGCAAAGGACGTTAAAACAATGGAGCGACCGGAAAAAATGGGTTTATGAACCCCTGATTACCTCCTATGTTTTTGTTTACATGAATCCTGAACAGGAACAAGAGGTTATCCAACTCACGGGAGCCATTCATTTTGTGAAATTTTCAGGCATGCTGGCGCCTATTCCGGAAAAACAGATTGAAATGATTAAAATGTTGATCAGTTCTAAAAAGAAAATTACCGTAGTAAAAGAAAAATTTGTAGTGGGAGAAAAAGTACAGATTATAGCAGGCAGTCTGTGTGGGGTTGTTGGAGAAATGGTCGAATACAGGGGGACAAACAAGTTATTGATTCGCTTAGATACCATTAACCAGGGATTGCTGGTGAATGTCCCTTTGGTTGATGTCGAGAAGAGCAATTTCTCTGATATCCAATCATAATAAAATTTACATATTCCCCATTTATTTATGCCGTTTGTACATAAGATTCGTTTCCTACACCCTACCCCAATAAATCATAAAAAAATACTTAAAACCTTAGTATTTTAGAAAAAATAAGATATTTTTGCATATTCTTAAAATTGACACAAAAAGTTTGTTTGTGAAAACGTTTTTTTAGCAAAAAAACGGAATAAAAAAAACCTCATCAAACAAACTGAATATTATTTGGTTACAGAGATTCGACTGTGACTGACGTGGCGGAGCTGTATCCTGAAAAGTCTGTAAAAAAGGTATTACATTAAAACAAAACATCGATTATTATCATGGGGCAAGAAATAAACCAAAGCAATACCAAAAAAGAAATCCTGGAAGCATACAATCAATTGAAGCAAAAAATCGTGACAGAAAAAGAAGGTATTCCTTCTGAAAATCAGCAAGCAAAAAAACAAGAGGATTTGTTAACCAAAGCGTCTTCATGTGCTCCGGGAGACTTGATGAAGAGCATTGCAGATTTAAAGATCACCATTACGCGTTCTTTAGACCAGGTTGAAGAGAAATTGATCAATGAATACAAAAAGCTGTCAAATATTCAGGAAGCAATTAAAATTGAAGAAGAAAATTTACACGATACATATCAAATAAAATCCGAAGCTGATTCATTAGCAGCATTGATTCAGGCACAAAAAGAAAAGAAAGAATCATTTGAAAAGGAGATGCATGAATTACAAGAAAAATGGGAAAAAGAAAAAGCCCAAATGCAACAGAGCCTAAAAGAGGAAAAAGAACGAAAAGAAAAAGAACGAAAACGCGAAGAGGAAGAATACAATTATAATGTTGCCCTAAAAAGAAAGAAGGAAGAGGATGCGTATAAAGAAAAGGTTGCAAAACAAGAAAAAGACATACAGGAAAAACAGATAGCTTTTGAAAAGCAGATACAGGAACGTGAAGCTAATATAAAAGACAGTGAGCAGGAATTGGCCGGGTTAAGAGCTAAAGCTGAAAAATTTCCTGAAGAACTTGAAGAAGCGGTTAAGCAGAAAGAGTTGCAGGTATCTTCTGCTTTAAACGAACAGCATAAGTTTGAAAAAGAAATGATGAAAAAAGATTATGAAGGGGAATTAAAACTCAAAGACCAAACCATTCAAACGCATTTAAGCAAGATAAACGATCAGGAAACGTTAATCAAACAACTTTATGAGAAAGCTGAACACGCTGATCAAAATGTAAAAGACATCGTGTTAAAAGCTATTGAACGCTCAGGTGCCGTCAACAACATGTATGAAAAACACACGAAACATCAAGAAACTAATGAATAATATCTATTTATAAAATTCAATTTTAGTAAAATTACATTCAAACAATTATCCCTGTATGCTGTTCTCCTGTTAATCTTTTTTTCCTGCAACTCTTACAAGCGCCTCATCTATTTTCAGGGGATCGCGGAAAAAGAACAAGCAGACAGCTTATTCCGGATGCAAAAGCCTGATTATAAATTGCAGCCTGCAGATATTCTATATGTACGCGTTGTAACACAGGATGAAACCATCAATGATCTGTTTAATCCTGTATTTTCAGGTACTTCAAATCAATCTTACACGTTGCGTGAAGAAGGCATGTATTATTCGGGGTACATGATTAATGATTCAGGGTATGTAGGCCTGCCTGTAATCAATTAAGTCAAAGTCATTGACCTGACACTTCTACAGGCTAAAGACACCATTACTAAAAAAGCAGATCAATACCTGAAAAATGCCCAGGTCATATTGCGGTTCGCGAATTTCAGGTTTACTGTCCTCGGGGAGGTTAAAAGCCCGGGCACAAAACTGATACAAGACGAACGGGTAAGTGTGATGGAAGCCTTATCTTATGCCGGGGATATCACCTACAACGGGAACCGCGAAAACATCCTGGTCATCCGCCCCACGAAAGAAGGCTCTGTAACCTTCCGCGTTGACCTGACTGATAAAGAACTTGTTGAGAAAGAACAATATTATGTGCTACCCAATGATATTATTTATGTGGAGCCTTTACGGACAACCCTTTTCAGGGAACGTACTTCCGATTATATTTTTATGATCAGCGCCGTAACTTCCGCGATGTCTGCTATTTTGCTGGCA
>CAYPTK010000171.1:0-6161 GCA_964413555.1 uncultured Bacteroidales bacterium
GTGTAAACCGAAAAAAATAAGCTAATGAACATCTAATAATTAAAAAAAATTCGAGAGCAATAACATTATAAAAAACTTAATAAAAACAATCATCGAACTGTAACATGTGAACCGAACATTAGAAAAATTTATCATTTCCAAGAATGAAAAACAACCTTTCGTGCATAAAACATATATGTAAAATGAATTAATTTTTAACATCTAAAAAAATGAATATCGAAGAAAAAATAACAACCCGGTTTCTTGATTATGTTAAAATTCCGACCGCTTCTGATAATACTTCGGGTACGGTTCCGAGTACAGAAGGGCAAATGAAGCGTGCCAGGAAAATAAAAACCGAGTTAGAGCGTATCGGGCTTCTAAATATTGAACTTGATGATCATGCTTACCTTATGGCAACATTGCCTTCAAATACCACGCGCCATGTACCGGTAATAGGATTCATAGCTCATCTGGACACCTCGTCTGAAGTGACTTCTGATCATATACGACCCCGGGTTATTGAATCTTATGATGGTGAAGATATTTTATTAAACAAAGAACAAAATATCACGATCCCCGTGAATGCTTTTCCATGGATGAAAAAGCATAAAAACGAAAAAATTATCGTGACTGACGGTACATCATTGTTAGGAGCAGATGATAAAGCAGGAATTGCAGAAATTATAACAGCCGTCGAATACCTGGTAAATCACCCGGAAATTATCCATGGTGAAGTAAAAATCTGTTTTACACCGGATGAAGAAATAGCCCGGGGAGCCGATTTTTTTGATGTTCAAAAATTTAATGCAGATTTTGCCTATACCGTGGACGGGGGGGTATTGGGCGAACTGGAGTATGAAACATTCAACGGTGCAGAAGCCGTGGTTCAAATCCAGGGATATAATTTTCATCCCGGTTACGCTAAAGGATATATGATCAATGCAAACCAGCTGGCAATGGAATTAAATGATATGCTGCCACGAAATGAAAAGCCCGAATATACTGAAGGATATGAAGGTTATTATCATTTATTAGAATGTAAAAGCAGTGTAGAAAAAGCAACATTACAATATATTATACGGGACCACGATCGTGAAAAATTTGACCATCGAAAATCCTTCATGCACGAAATTGTAGGCTTCATGAATAAAAAATACAATAAAAAATTGATTGAAGTAACAATACAAGATCAATACTATAATATGAAAGAAAAAATTGAACCCGTGATGCATATTGTCGAATTGGCCAAAAAATCAATGCTCGATGCCGGGATAACACCAATTATAAAACCTATCAGGGGCGGTACGGATGGGGCAAGACTTTCATTCAAAGGGCTTCCTTGTCCCAATATATTTACCGGGGGCTATAATTTTCACAGCAGGTATGAATATGTATCAGTACCCGGGATGAAAAAAGCAGTAGAAGTTATTTTAAAAATCATTGAAAATAATGCTATAGTGTAATATACTGTTTGTGATTTATGTCCACTCATTTCATTACGCCTCTACCAAAATCACTCATTCAAGCGACTATGCCGCTTGTTTTGGTACTTCTCGAGCCTTGTTACCGGACATTATGGGCCACACGCCCGACTTCACGGGCAGTCACTAAATATCCAATGAACGTTTAAATTCTGAACAAACGATGGCTGCAGCTATAGAAATATTAAGCGATTCAGCGGAAAAAGGACGGGAATTGAATTTAGGAATATACAATTGTTCATCAATCAAAGGAATTAACTCTTTATTGATTCCCTTTGATTCATTCCCTAAAATGACAAATACGTTATCTTGTTTTAAACCAGATTTATAAATATTCTTTCCTTCAAGAAATGTACCGTAAATTTTGGTGCCGGGTTTCTTTTTAATATCCTTTAACAAACGATGTATGTCATAATACGTGACCTGCACCCTGAAAACAGAACCCATTGCAGATTGCAAGACTTTAGGGTTATATATATCCACTGTATCATGTGAACAATAAATAGAATCGACACCAAACCAGTCTGCTGTTCGTATAATCGTTCCAAAATTCCCCGGATCCTGAATATTATCTAAGATTAGAGAAAATCCGGAAGTTGTATTAACAAATGCTCCTTCCCCGGGCATTTTAACCACTGCCAAAACATTATTTGGATTTATTTGGGTACTGATTTGCTTTAATTGGTGTAATTCGACCTCCTCTACAACCTCGATCCCATTGATCAAATCCGGTGATATTTCCTCAATCCATTTTTTTAATGCATATATTGCATGCACTTTATATTGAAACAATGAACTTTGAGACCGCTCTTTCAATAATTCATTCACAATTTTTTCTCCCTCGACAATAAAATATTTAGAGAGATTCCTGTGTTTTTTAATATGTAATTTTTTAAGTTCTTTAATTTTATTTTTACTGATCATACATTATTTTTAAACACGATACATATATCTTATATTATTATGGACAAACACTAAATAGAATTCATTACTTTTGTAAATTAAAAAAAAATATACTAATTTGGTGTTCCATCACGTAAAAGATTCCAAAATATATAAAAAATTATATTTTTTAACATTTTTTATTTTAATCTTTCTAAATTCATGTAATATCACGAAACATGTTGAGGAAAATGAATATTTATTATCAAAAGTAAAAGTTAAGACACGAGACAATGATTTGGATAAAGATGAATTAAAAAATTATCTCAGGCAAAAACCCAACAGGAGAATCCTGGGGTTAAAAATGCCTTTAGGGATGTATAGTCTTTCAAAAAGGAATAAAGACAATTGGATTCATAATTTTCTTCGTAAAAATGGTGACCCCCCGGTTATTTATGAAGAGTATCTTACCCGCCAGACAACTGAACAGTTATCTTTATACTTAATCAATAAAGGATACAGAAATGCCCTGGTAACAGATACAGTAAAAATAAAAGGCCAAAAAGCTACAGTTATTTACAAGATTGAAGCGAACGAACCCTATACGATTAGCAACATTAACTACCAGATAGAAGCTCCACTTCTTAAATCCCTTATTTTAAATGACACCTCGAATTCACTATTAAATAAAGGTATAATATTCAATTTAAACTTGCTTGATAAAGAACGGTCAAGAATAACCAGGTATATCAGAAACAAAGGGTTTTATGATTTTTCAAAAGATTATATCTCATTCATTGCCGATACCAATGCCAGTCAAAAAAAAGCTTCTGTAACCATTAAAGTAGAACAACACAAAGAAAAAAGAGCTGATACTACAGTAAAAAAACAACATCCGAGATATAAAATAAAGAACATATATGTTGTAACCGATTATGATAAAAAAACGGTCATGAAAAACAGGGACCTTTTTTATAATACAATGGACACTGTAAAATATGAAAACCTTTATTTTTTATATCACGACGAGTTAAAGGTAAAGCCCCAAATGCTTACTCAATCCATTTATATAAAACAAGATGATTTTTATAACAGCGATGATGTCCAGGAAACACATGGACATCTTTCTTCATTAAGAATCATCAATATAGTGAATATAAAATTTGAAAAAGTTCATGATTCACTATCTGCATACAAACATCATGTCAGGGAATTAAATTGTTACATCAGGTTAACACCGTCCAATTCCCAAGCTTATACAGTTGAGATCGAGGGCACCAATTCATCAGGTGACATAGGTGTGGGAGGAAGTTTAACATACCAGCATAAAAATTTATTCCGGCGTGCAGAAATTTTCGATTTAAGCATAAAAGGTGGTATCGAGTTTATTAAAAAACGTTCTATCGCGAGCCTTGACAATACAACAGAGTTCGGTTCCGAGGCACGACTCAGGATCCCCCGTTTTCTTCTACCCCTGAAAGGAGAAAACTTTGTTAAAAAATTCAATCCTCTTACTTCTTTATCAATTTCTTATAATTACCAAAAACGGCCTGATTATACCAGGCGTATAAGCAATGTATCTTATGGATACCGGTGGAAAGGCAACAAACACCTCACCCACATGATCAACCCGCTGGAACTCAACCTGGTGAAATTACTGGAAAGCACTTCACAATTTCGTGAACAAATCAACCAGACCCCGTATCTCAAAGAAAGTTATGAAGAACATACTATAGCAGTTACAAACTATTCTGTCATTTATAATAATCAATCAATACAACAAACCAAAGACTTTATTTTTATCCGTTATAATATAGAACCGGCCGGTAATTTCCTTACAGGAGTATATCATCTTTTCAATGTTTCCAAACAAGAAGGGGCTTATCAATTATTTGGAAATCCCTATTCGCAATATATTAAAAGCGATATTGACTTCCGTTATTATCACATAATAAATGAATCGGATAAATTAGTATACCGCTTTTTTGCAGGGGCAGGGTTTCCATACAACAATTCATTGGTTATGCCATTCGAGAAAAAATATTTTTCAGGAGGCGCCAATAGTGTAAGAGCCTGGCAAGTTCGTTCATTAGGCCCGGGTTCTTTTGAGGAAGAAGAATTCTATCCATTTCCAAATAATCTTGGAGACATTAAGCTGGAAGCAAATATTGAGTACCGCTTTGATTTATTTTGGGTGATTGAAGGGGCATTATTCCTTGATATGGGGAATATTTGGGCTATTAACCGTTCAGATGACCGCGAAGGAGCTCTCTTCAGGTTCAATAATTTTTATAAAGACATTGCCATCGGAGGCGGTATTGGTACACGATTCGATTTCTCGTTTTTTGTATTCAGGATTGATTTTGGATTGAAAACAAGATACCCCGATAAAAAATCAAATCGATGGATATTTAAACAGGATAAAATCGGCTCCAATGATTACAACATAAACATCGGTATCGGGTACCCGTTCTAACCAATCAAAAAACAAAAAGTTACAGGCATTTAACACAAAATAAACATGATATTAAACCGATCATCAGGATAAATTATTACTTTTGCATTCAAACCAAATTAATGTATAACAAAATTTTGTAATAAAATGCAGGAAAAAATTCTTGATAAAGTTAAACCTGGTGTAATATCAGGCGATGATGTAAAAACAGTATTGAAGATAGCAAAAGATAATAATTTTGCTATACCGGGAGTGAATGTTGTGGGTACAAACTCTGTCAACGCAGTATTGGAAGCTGCAAAAGAAGTAAATTCACCTGTCATGATCCAGTTTTCAAATGGCGGTGCCCAATTCTTTGCAGGCAAAGGCGCTCCCAATGAAGATATGAAAGCAACTATTGCCGGCGCTGTCTCTGGTGCTCTTCATGTACATAAAATGGCAGAATTATACGGGGTCCCCGTTATACTTCATACAGACCATGCAGCAAAAAAATTACTCCCCTGGATTGACGGCATGCTCGAAGCAGGTGAAAAACATTTCAAAGAAACCGGGAAACCATTATTCAGCTCACATATGCTTGATCTTTCAGAAGAAACACTGGAAGAAAACATTGCCATCTGTGAAAAATATCTCGAACGCATGAGTAAAATAGATATGTTACTGGAAATAGAACTCGGTGTTACTGGTGGAGAAGAAGACGGTGTTGACAATACACACGTTGACAATGCTTCATTATACACCCAACCCGAAGAAGTAGCAAAAGCATATGAAGCCTTATCTAAAATTAGCGATAACTTTACCATTGCTGCAGCTTTTGGAAATGTTCACGGTGTATATAAACCCGGAAATGTTCAATTGAAACCTGAGATTTTAAAACATTCCCAGGAATTTATTAAAGAACAATACAACACACGGGACAACCCGGTTAACTTTGTATTCCACGGCGGATCCGGATCAAGCCTTGAAGATATCAGGAACGCGATCAGCTATGGCGTGATCAAAATGAATATTGACACGGACACCCAATGGGCTTTTTGGAATGGTGTTCGCTTGTATGAAGAAAAAAATCATGACTATCTCCAGGGACAAATCGGTAACCCGGAAGGTGAAGACAAACCGAATAAAAAGAAATACGACCCAAGAGCATGGCTCAGGGCTGGCGAACAAGAAATGGTCAATAAAGTCAAAGACATCTTTGAATCACTGAATTGCATTGACACACTTTAATGCATTGTACTGATCCTGTCTATAAAGTTAAACCATAATGTTTGACAACAAAACTCGCTAATCACCAAAACACTTGGCTTACTAGTGTCATGTCACACCTGAGATGACGGTTAAGTTGAAGGAATTATTTGAAT
>CAYPTK010000172.1:0-6057 GCA_964413555.1 uncultured Bacteroidales bacterium
TGCATCATAAATAGTCGCGCGTAAGTCTTTACGCGTCAGATCATCGTTTTGTTCGGGCTCAGGGTTGGCATCTATTTCTTCATTAATCTGGGTAAATATTTTGTTTTTCTTCTTGTTTTTTAATTTAGTGATTGCTGTATTAATTACAATCCTTTTAAGCCAACCTTCAAAAGAACCTGTTCCCTTGTATGTCTTAATATTTGCATAAATATTTAACAAGCCTTCCTGCAAAATGTCCTCAGCTTCTTCCCGGCTTGAAGAATATCTAATGCAAATACCCATCAGGGCAGGTGCATATTTATCATAAAGGAGTAACTGATACTTTTTCTTGTATCGTTTACATCCCTTTATAATTTTTGCATCTTCCCCTATTTGTATAGACTCATTTTTCAAAATGGTTGCACTTTTTTTAAGAAAAAATTTAATTAAAGGTATTTAGCCATGATTAAAAGAGAAGATTCGATGGTTGTCAAAACCAATTCATTATACAAAAATAAAAGTTTTTTTTAAAGTATGTATAAATAGCATCAGAAAAATTTAACGTTAATCAACAGGTGTAGGGAATGCATTACTCTTGATCTTTTTATACCTTAATTTAATTCACTGAAAGTACGGCGCTTCTTAATGAAATATTGGAAAGCAATGCTTTTCGGGTAAATAAGGGAGGCTATATCCTGGTCATTAACGTTTCTTTTTTGCTGTACTTGTTTTCGTTTTTTCAATAATTGGCCGGGATGAAAAACAAGCCATGAATACGCGTGGAAAATAGCAAAAAATTGCTTGAAATTCAATTTCAACAGACTCTGAATCAGAGTAATAAAATCAAACCCGAAACGCCTGATCAAAAAACCGAACAGTTTTTTGCTTCCCAAATTTTTAAACATCATGTAAATAGAATTCCGGTGATTCCAATATAATTTTGAATAGCTTTCATATTTAATGGTACCACCGCCATAATGATAAACAACAGACTCAGGAATTACTTTTAATATGTAGCCGGCAAGGTTGATCCTGTAACATAAATCAATTTCTTCCATATGGTGAACGAAATCTGCATCAAGTGTACCTGTTTCGGTCAGTATATCTGAACGTAAAAACATGGCGGCACCGGTTGTCCAGAATACACGAACAATATCATCATATTGTCCCCGGTCTTTTTCGATGGTCTGAAAAATCCGACCTCTTGAAAAAGGATACCCGAACGCGTCAATATAACCTCCTGAAGCACCGGCATATTCAAATTCATCAGGTGTCCTGAGTGACAAAAGCTTTGGTTGTAAAGCACCTATTTCAGGTTCTTTTTCTGATGCATTAACCAAAGGTTCAAGCCAGTTTTTTTCTACCTTAACATCATTATTCAATAGTACAAAATAGGTCCCTTTTGCCTTGGAGAATCCAATATTATAAGCACGGCTATATCCGGCGTCAGCACCTGTTTGAATAATCTGCACCGCTGGATATTTTTGTTGGACATATTCCACGCTATCATCCGTAGAATTATTGTCTATCATGTATGTCTCGAAATTGGGATACGTTGCTGCCAATACACTTTGAAAGCAGTCATCTAAAAACCGTTTGCCATTATAATTTAAGACAAGTACACTGACCAGGGGAGCATTTTCTTTATTCATTTCAGCATTTTTACATTTTTCCCATATAATAATCAGCCATCTCATCCCAGGCTTTTTGTTCGTCCCAGTCTTCTATTATCTCGTCTGCTTTATGGTAGTTCACCCTGATCCTGGGTTCGGTAAAATCTTTCTGGTCATTTAATGTGAATTCACAAGCCAATGCTGTTCGTTTTTGCATTTCTTCTGAAAATATTTTGGTAAATTCACCTTGCGTGCCTACATACCCCGAAGGATTAATTTTTTGGAAAGGCTGGCCATCATTGGCAACCTGTTTTACAAAATAATTGTATGTCTCGGCCAATAATGATACATGAATATTATCTCTTACATATTTTGGCGTTTTTACACACGGTATTTCATTGTTTTTCCATTGTTTCATTAAAAAAGCCGTGAAACGAAATTCTTCAAACGGTCCGATAGGATTTGGTATTACAAATTTACCCAGGTTCACATCATTGCTTTCAGCATAATAACGAAAAACATTTGCTGTCAAGCCTTTAGACAAACCATAAGGAGAAAATGCTTTGAAACTCCCTGTTCCTTCATTTTGTTCAAACACGCTACCTGTTAAAATCACTGTTTTACAAGATGTATTCCTTAATTTTTCAAATACTTGTTTAATATTACTGGTATTGTTTTGTACCGCCTTAATAAAATCAAAATCATCGCTTTTATAATTTGTAACATCGGCTGCATGATGGCATAATACATCAAATTCGTTGTCAAGAAGACTTAAAAATTTTTCATCTCCAAAAGAACATTCCCATACGGGGGTTGATGTGCTGATTACTCTCTGAATTCTTTGTTTCCTGGTTTCATGATAATCATCAACCCGTTTTCTGGTGAATATTGAATAAACGTCATGCCCTTTTTCAGCCAGGGTCTTTATAAACCAATATCCTGAAAATGAGCTGGAACCTGTAAATAGAATTTTCATGTATTAAAGGTTTTATATATGCAAAAAGTAAATCAAAGATGAGGCAAATATATAAAAAAAGAAACCGGTTCTCAACAATGATTTTCCCGACTTTATAGACAGGCACTATTTAAGGTGATAATCAGGGTCAAAATCAGGATGTTTTTGATCTTTTTCTGAAATAACCAGGGGTTCAATTGGCCATTGAATGTTAAATTTAGGATCATTCCACCTGATACCACGTTCTTGTTCCGGTCCATAAAATTCAGTGACAAGATAAAATGCTTCGGTATGTTCTTTTAACGTTAAAAAACCATGTGCAAATCCCTTGGGCACGAATAACATTTTCCTGTTTTCAGCACTCAATTCAACTCCAAACCATTGGCCAAACGTATCAGACTCTTCACGGATGTCAATAATAACATCATAAAGACTACCATTAATACACCTAACTATCTTATCTTCAGCTTTGGGCGCTAATTGGTAATGCATTCCTCTCAGCGTCCCCTTGTCGGCACTTAACGAATTATTTATTTGGACTATTTCATTATTGAGTCCGTGATTAGCAAATTCATTTTTGCAAAAAAAGCGTGCAAAAAACCCTCTGTCATCGCCTATTTTTTTTAATTCAATGACATATGCACCTTTTAAGGGTGTTTCTGTAAAAATCATAAGCTCTATTATTTTTTATTAATCCATTTCAGATTATTATCAATTAATTTACTATCCAGTAAAAACCTTATTTGTTCAAGTCTTGTATACAGTGGACTGGCAAACACGCCTGTTGACAGGTTCATGTTGTCATAAACACTGGATATTTCTTCAATTCCTGAAATCAAATTTTCGTTGCATTTAAATGCAAGTTTATTATTCATTTTTTCAAAAGTAACTTTATAATCACGTGTATCACCTGCATTTTTTTGTGCAATTGTTATTTCACAATGCTTATATGCATTGTCTTTTACTTTTTCAGCAATGGTTTTTATCTGGTAATTTTCGTTATCATCTCCTACATTAAAGGCCTGATCGTGTATCGCGTTTTTATCTGCTTTCAATGCTGTTATCATGGCATCAGATATATCTTTAACATGTACCAGTGGCCTCCAGGGGGTGCCGTCACCCAATATTTGAATTTTGCCTGTTGTCTTGGCAAAAGCGGCAAGGCTGTTAACTACCAGGTCAAAACGCATACGCTGTGAAATGCCGTAGGCTGTAGCATTTCTCATAAATACAGGACTGAAATGATCGTCTGCTAAATCAGAAATTTCTGTCTCGGCCATAATTTTTGATTTACCATAAGCGGTCACCGGGTTTGATTCACTTTCTTCATTCAGAAGCTTTCCTTGTCCCGCTCCATATAAAGAACACGAACTGGAAAATATATAGCGGCTGACACCTGCATCTTTTGCCTTTTGAGCTAAATTTACAGAAGCCTTAAAATTAATATCGTACGTGAGTCCTTCATTTATTTTGCCCAGGGGGTCGTTACTCAGGGCTGCAAGATGGATTATAGCATCAAATCCTTTTAATTCACCCGATGTAACATCGCGAACATCTTTTTTTATCAATTGATAATATGGCAGGTTTTCGTGAGTGAGATTGCCATGACTATAAAAACAAACATCAAGGCCAGTAACATCATATCCCTGCTCTAACAACCGTTGAACCAGTATTGTCCCGATATACCCTTCAGAACCTGTTACAAGAATTTTTTTCATACGTGAAGTTTTTAATAATCTTTTTTTGTATTTATTCCCAGATTTTCCATTTTGCATTTCGTGTTTCCCATAATTCGTTTAAAATATTCCTGTCACGAAGGGTATCCATGCATTTCCAAAATCCTTTATGTTTATAGGTGTATAATTTTTTTTCTTTGGCGATATTTTTCAGGGAGATGCTCTCGAAACTTGTGCTATCATCCGGGATATAATCGAACACGTCCTGTTCACAAACAAAAAATCCTCCATTTACCCATGCATTATCTCCCTTGGGTTTTTCTATGAATGAGTCAACACGGTTGTCTTCTTTAATATCCATCGCGCCATATCTTCCCTCGGGTTGAATGGCTGTCATGGTAATCATTTGTCCGTGAGATTTATGAAATTCGAGTAATTCAGGAATATTGACATCTGCTACACCATCTCCATACGTGAGCATAAAAGGCTCACCATTCGTGTATTTTTTGATTCGTTTTACCCTTCCTCCTGTATTGGTATCATACCCGGTATCAATTAAAGTTACTTTCCAGGGATCACTGGTGTTATGGAGTACTTCTATCTTATTTGTAGATAAATCAATGGATACATCGCTTTGATGGAGAAAATAATTGGCAAAATATTCTTTGATGTAATATCCTTTATATCCTAAAGGAATAATAAAATCATTGAATCCATAGTATGAATAGATTTTCATAATATGCCAAAGAATGGGTTGGCTGCCAATTTCTACCATTGGTTTTGGTTTCACAACGGTTTCTTCACTTAAGCGTGTTCCATATCCTCCTGCCAGGATGACTACTTTCATATTTTTTTCGATTTTCTTGGTTCAATTTGGTTTCAAAAATAAATATTTTATCAGGCTGTTGCAATGAATCATTCTTGTTTTTCTTGTTTTGTTTTAAAAATAAATTCTCTAGTGAATATACCCGCGACCAATAATATTAAAATGAGTGAACTTGCAAAGGAAACCTTTTTCCCCAGATAATAAGAATCCGGCCTGAATTTAAATACAATCTCATGCTTTCCTTCAGGAATAACCATACATCTAAGCACATAATTGGCTCGTAAAATTGGTGCAGGTTCATCATCAATATAAGCTTCCCATCCCTCGGGATAATATATTTCAGAGAATACAGCCAGTTGGTTTGAATTAGTACGTGTTTTATAAATTAATTGATTTGGAGCATATGACTCTAAAACAATAGATGCATTTGTATCTTTGGAAAACGTTATTGTTTTAAGATGCTTTTGAAATTTTTTATCTAGCACAGCCGAATGGTCGGGCTGGATATTACCCAACGTGTTAATTTCTTCATCAGCTCCTTCTACAATTTGATAATCATCCACGAACCATGCATTCCCAAATCGATGTTGATTTAATACAGGGGGTGATTTTGGATTGATTATAATGTATTTCGTGTTTAACATGTTCAAAACATTTTGCTGTTTTAACACGTTATCCATTTTTTCTTTCGAGTATCCCTGCCTGAATACCTGAATAATATTTTCAATATTAGAAAATATATAAAAATCGGCCAGCTCTTGGTATCTCTGCAATTTAGCACCATGGTATCCACCAATTGAATTATGAAAATACGATGCCCTCGCGCTATTAAAAGGGCTGGTTGTCAAGTCCAGTACTCTAAACTCTTCAGCATGATCATTTAAAATAAACCTGTCGGCTCGTGTAAGCTTAAACGGTTGTTTTATTTCTTTTTTAGGCACGAAATTATCATCATTCAGATAACGTTTATTTATTGGCCACATATCGACTAAAAACAAAACCCCTAAT
>CAYPTK010000173.1:0-6031 GCA_964413555.1 uncultured Bacteroidales bacterium
GGGAAAAGTTGTACAGACAAGGATTAAACGTTTATGAACAGGATATTTCAACATAAATACATGCTGTTTTTTTTATGCATGTATTGTTTTATCATGCCTTCCAACGCGCAACAGTCGGCCCTGGATAAAAAAATAAGCCTTGACATCAATGAAATGCCTTTGCATGAAATCTTACAGGTTATCAGTGTCAAGGGCGGCGTTCATTTCTCGTATGCCCGTGAACAACTGCCAATGGATCAAAAATACAGTTTGCATACGCGACAGGAAAGTATCAAGTCAATTTTAGACCGGCTTCTCGGACAGGCCGGCATCCGTTATCAACTAATCGAAAAACAAATCATACTCAAACGCTCATCCAAAGAAGAAAAGGCAAAAAAACCAAAAAAATTCACGCTCGGGGGAAGTGTTCAAGACACGGAAAGCGGAGAACTTTTGATCGGGGCGACAATCGCGGTTGATGGCAAGCCGGTCGGAACCATTACCAACCCTTACGGCTTTTATTCACTCACGTTAAAAGAAGGAACATACACGATCAATTATTCATTCCTTGGCCATGAAACAAAATCTGTTGTAGTAGGCTTAGATGAAAACAAGACAATCAACATCGGGTTGCAACAAACAGAATCCCAATTACAAGAGGTGGTTGTTGTAGCAGATGACAAAGAAGAAATACCAGACCAATTGCAGCTAAGCAAAATGAACGTGAAACCGTATACCGTGAAACAAATGCCTTATTTTATGGGAGAAGGCGATTTGATCAAATCCCTCCAGTCACTTCCCGGCATTACTTCCTATGGTGACGGATCCACATCATTCTTCGTGAGGGGCGGTTACCGCGATCAAAACATGGTACTACTGGATGAAGCACCAATCTATAACCCGTCACATTTCATGGGATTCTTCTCTTCCTTTGTCCCTGCAGCCATCAAAGACATTAAAATATATAAAGGCGGGTTGCCGGCTCAATATGGAGGCAGGTTGTCGTCGGTCATTGACATCAAGACCAAAGACGGGAATTACCGGGATCTCTCGGGCACCGGAAGTATCGGGCTTGTAACTTCCCGCTTTGCAATTGAAGGCCCCATCGCGAAAGACAAGGTCTCGTTTTTTATCTCGGGCCGGCGTTCCCATATAAAAAACACGTTAAAAAGAAGTGTTCCCGGGATTTCAAAATTTGGTTTCTATGACCTGAACGGGAAACTAAATATTGTCTTCGGTCCAAATGACAGGGTATTCATATCAGGATACGGGGGCAAGGATGAATATTTTAATACACCCGACCGCTCGGCTTATGGCATCACATGGGAAAATGGCTCTTTTACAACCAGGTGGAATCATATTTTTAATGAAAAGCTGTTTTCAAATACAACATTTACAACCAGTCATTATAAATATAACTTCGTGTTCTCAAGTGTAGATAACCGCTTTTGGGAATCAGCCATCTCAAACACGATGCTAAAATCCGATTTCACGTGGTATATTAATCCTGATAATACATTTAGATTTGGTGTTAAATTCGCCGGCCACGAGTTCAACCCCGGGAACCTGGTTGGATTTAACCCGGAACAGATCGCTTTGATAAGGGTCCCTCACCGTAATGCCAATGAACAGGCTTACTATATCAGCAATGAACAAAACATACATGACAATTGGTCGCTGCATTACGGTTTGCGTTTGAATGTATGGAGAAACACGGGCCCCACGCGTGAATTCAGTTTTGACAGTGAGCATCAAGTGACCAACATGTACCAATATGAAGATGGTGAACATTATCATACTCACGCGGGATTGGCCCCGAGGTTTAGCAGCAGTTACAAAATATTTTCACATGACGCGATTAAAATGGGGTATGCACGCTCGTACCAATACATTCATCTTCTCACCAATTCAACAAGCCCGTTCACGTCAATGGAGGTTTGGATGCCCAGTGGCCCGAACATCAAACCTCAAAAAGCAGATCAGGTATCCGCGGGATACGTCAAATCAATCCCGGCAAGTGATATCAGCATTACCACTGAACTATTTTATAAATGGATGCAAAACCAAATTGGATATGCACCACATGCAAATATGACACTAAACCCGCTGATCGAATCCGAATTACGCTTCGGACATGCCAGGTCGTATGGCATTGAATGGCAAATCCAAAAAAAATCAGGACGCTTACAGGGATGGATCAACTACACGCTTTCAAAAACAATGAAAAAAATTAACGAGATCAATAACAATGATGCCTATCCCCCATTTTATGACAGGCCTCATCAATTTTCTATTTACGCGCATTTTATTTCTTCATCCCGTTGGAAATTCACTGCAAACTGGTTGTATCATACCGGTACCGCCTATACCGAACCAACCGGGTTCTATTATTACAACGACTACTCGATCCCCCTGTATAACGAAAAAAATAATGCACGGTTCCCGGATTATCATCGTCTCGACATTTCGGTAGTACTTAATATAAACCCTTATTCAGAACAAAAATTTAAACATGACTTAACATTCACCTTGTTCAATGCTTACGGGAGAAAAAACCCGGTTTTTATTAATTTCAACAAAATACAGACAGGTGTTGACAAATTTGTCATTCCTTCGAATCTTTATGGCACCAATGACATTGTACCAAGTCAAATATATTTATTTGGTGTTATCCCGTCTTTAAAATACTCGTTTCACTTCTAAAATCAGCCCCGGTATTATCGGGCAAGAGGAAGTCCTGTTCATTTACTTCTTTCTATTCTGCACTTCCTGCCCCGTGTTTTCCAGGCACAACCACGTGATCTTTCTGCTTTCATTCTTCTTCCATCAGGGAGTTAACATGTAACTGATGCAGTGCAATTTTAAATCCTTTTGCTGAAAAGCCCAATATTCCCTCCTGTAAAGGGATATTCCGGTGTTTAAAAGTAAACTCCTCTCCCGTTGCTGTCGCTACACTTATAGTATTATGATTCGCTTCCACCAGAAACATCATGGTATCGTCAAAGAAATCAGGATCAATGGATTCATCTTTTAATACTTCTTCCCCTTCCTGGTTTTTCAAAATCAGTTGGATTTGTTCCTCCTTTGCTGAAAATCTTAATTTAACCGCTTGATGAGCCGTCTGTCTTAAAATGATATCAAATACACTTTCTTCACGTGGTTCGCTGAACGAAACGATTACACGCGTTGAAAAATTCAATAATTTGTATTTGGAGAACATAAGATTGCATTGATGATCTTCTGAACCTTTTAATATACATCCAGCGTTTGTAAAATACCAATAAGTGGAATCATTTACAGAAGTAATTTCCTGGTTCCACCAGTCGGATTTTAGATCAAAGTTATCTATAAACCAGTAATTCATCAATCGCGTGGTGGTTTTTAAAACATCTTCATTTATGTCATCTACAGGAAACACGTGTAAACTGTCAAACGAGGCTTTGCTTTCAACAGAATAAAGGCCTACATTGCCCTTCTCGGAATACGCTGCATCCGTTAAAAAGACACATTGGGTATCGAGCATACAGCTTATGGTATTTTTATTAGCATAAACGCTCATCGTATGCCATTCATCAGTTATATCACGTGACAATTTTTTTTCATCCAGCACAAACCATCCAAAAGGTTGTTTGCAATGATAAGCCAGTTGTGCTTTATCAGTTTCCCTGTGGATCCTGAACAGGTAAAAACCATCTTCTGTTTCCCTGAAGATTACACCGGCCCTGCTGTCGTTTTGCTCATTATTGACGCGGACTTTCACACTCGCGCCATAATCATTCCATGTAGAATCACCCAATGAAATTGCATGAAGCATGTGATTGCTTTCATACTGATGAAGCATATTATCTTTTAAAAACCACGTTCTTTCTTTGGAGCCGCCTGTATTTTGCTCCCATGTATTAAACTTTTCCTGGTCATCAAAATGCTCAATCAATAAATATTGTTCATTTCCTTTAGTCCCAGGTGATTGTAAATCACGGCAAAACGAGGGATTCACCTGGTTGCCCTGTTGCTTATTTATAACTACATCAACCGGGGTTGTTTTCTCAAGGCCGGCAGATATTGTTTTATTTGTATCCCATGAACTCTCGATAAAAAATGATTGATACCCGTTTTTAAAAATATTCAGGGTATGTACTCCTTTCTGTACTTTCATACCCGCGACAGGCGTTTTTCCAATGACGTGCCCGTCAATCATCACGTGAGCATTTTCGGGCCGTGAATGGATGGTAATATTTATTGAATCATCCGGGTTGGTAAGACGTGTTTTATTCATTAAGTTTTCGAGATACACGGATGGTATAGCAAAACTAAGGTTGTCGCCCATTGTTGAGTTTATGACTCCAATCACATCACCGTTATTATCTACCAAACATCCTCCACTATTGCCTTTGTTTATGGATGCATCTATTTGTATCCGCTTCAATTCACCCCTGTCATCATGCCGTAAAGCAGAGATGATTCCCTTGCTGATAGTAATTTCAGGCCCCATTTGAATAACAGAAAATGTTTCACCGTATGGAAAGCCAAATGCCCACACGGGTGTTGATTCAATCAGTTTGTCTTTTGTAGTTAATTGTAATGGCCGGGGCCTGATGCTGTCATGCACTTTGAGAATGGCAAGGTCATTTTCTTCGTCCATGGCCAACAAATGTGCATGAACCACTTTATGCCCTGGTGTGCCACTGTTAATATACACCTTTATATCAGTCACCACGGTTGGAAACCGTATCTCATACCCAACTAAATAAGGACTGACCACGTGATAATTTGTTGCAATATGCCCCAGTGTATCAATAAAAAAACCTGTCCCTGATGTCGTGATCTCTTCATCTGAAATATAAAATACACGATGAACTTCAAGATATACAGAAGATTTTTTAATGTTTTCTATTGCAGCAGGGGCGATTGGGGTTTGTCCGCTGATCGTTATGACAACACCTAACAAACACGAGAAATAAACCAGTTTTTTCATAATACGTGTGAATTAATAAATTAGTAAATTATAAAATTAATAAAAATGATTTGAATAGTTGGTAATAATAATGTTAGAAAATTTAATGTTTCACGCGTTTAAAATTTTATCACGTGTATAAGCAGTCCCGTATATTTTTCCTAAATTGGTTGTCAAAATATTATATATACAATTTATGCCAAATATATTAATATCCGGGGGGACCGGGCTCATCGGGAACCATTTAAGCAAACATTTGCAGGAAAAAGGGTACACGGTTTATATCCTGAGCAGGTCCGGCACGACAAATCAAAAAACATTTACATGGAGTCCCCGGCAAAACAAAATCGATCCGAAGGCTGTTAAAATAGCTGACTATATTATTCATTTATCAGGAACAAATATTGGCGCCAAACGATGGACCAGAAAAAGAAAAAAAGAGATCATTGACAGCAGGGTGAATACAGCAAATTTAATATTTCACTCATGTAAAGAGCAGGGTGTATTTCCCCGGGCATTTATTTCAGCTTCCGGAACCGGTTATTATGGGATGCAGACGACTCGAAAAATATACACGGAAGCCAGCCTCCCGGCAGATGATTTTTTAGGCAACACGTGCATGCAATGGGAACAAGCAGCAGACATGTTTGGAGACAACGGGGTAAGGACAATAAAATTCAGAACAGGCATCGTGCTATCACGCTCGGGTGGTGCACTACCAATACTGGCAAATCTGGTAAAATCAGGATTGGGTGCTGTTATTGGCACGGGAAGGCAATACATGCCCTGGATACATATTGACGACCTGTGTAATATTTATATCAAAGCATTGGAAGATGAACAGATGAGGGGAACGTATAATGCCGTGGCACCGGAACATGTCACGAATAAGCAGTTCACTAAAACAATGGCTCAGATATTACATAAACCATTATTCCTCCCTCCCGTTCCGGGTGTAATCATGAAATTATTATATGGTGAAATGTCCGGGATGTTATTAAATGGAAGCAGGGTTTCTTCATTGAAAATTCAGGAAAAAAAATATCATTTTCAATACAGGGAGCTTCACCAGGCAATCATTAATTTATTTGAAGGAAA
>CAYPTK010000174.1:0-5130 GCA_964413555.1 uncultured Bacteroidales bacterium
TTAATAGTGTTTTATATCGATCTTTATCGTTTCGCGGTGAATTTTTCGGGTTAATGAACGAACGGGCATGCATCATGTTCGATAACAAGGAGCAGGAAACCCCAAAAAAGCACGGTTTACCGGTATAAACGAAAAATTTTGGGGCAAGCGTAACGAAGCCTGCCCCGTGAGGAAGAATGACTATACCGGGGTTAGCGGGCTTTATACCCGTCTAAATGAACATTCCCAACAGCCCTGCCAGAGGGGTCAGTCATGTTTTTAAATGACTCGTCCCATGACAGCGCTTCTGCAGTGCTGCATGCAATTGAAGGAACAGAAGGAACTGTTGCAGCAGCCGCGTCAGATGGGAAGAATTCTGTAAAAATAGACCGGTAAATATATTCTTCTTTAGACATGGGTGGATTAATTGCAAACCTGTATGCTGCATTTGCCAGCTGGTCATCAGAAACCATTTCCCCTGCCTTTTCTTTTAACGTGTCAATCCAGCTATATCCTACCCCGTCCGAGAATTGCTCTTTTTGTCGCCAGGCAATATGATGTGGCAGGTAATCACCCAGGGCTTCGCGCACTACCCATTTCTCGATCCGTTCTGGTGTAATCATTTTATCTGCCGGGTTAATGCTCATGGCTACATCTAAAAACTCTTTGTCAAGAAATGGCACGCGCCCTTCTACACCCCATGCCGCGAGGGATTTATTGGCACGTAAACAATCATACAGATGAAGTTTTCCTAATTTCCGAATGGTCTCTTCATGAAATTCTTTAGGGTTCGGGGCTTTATGAAAATATAAATACCCACCAAAAATCTCGTCAGCGCCTTCACCGGAAAGCACCATCTTTATCCCCATGGATTTTATAACCCTTGCCATCAGGCACATGGGAGTGGCAGCCCTGACAGTCGTGACATCATATGTTTCAAGATGATAAATAACATCCCGGATGGCATCCAGGCCTTCCTGTATTGTAAAATTAATTTCATGATGAATTGTTCCGATATGATCGGCCACTTGCCTGGCAGAGATCAGGTCTGGTGAACCCTCGAGGCCAACAGCGAACGAATGAAGCTGTGGCCACCATGCATCTTCAGAATCATCTGACTCGACACGCTTTGCTGAATACTTTTTTGCCAATGCCGAGGTAATCGACGAATCAAGCCCGCCTGAAAGCAAGACACCATAGGGGACATCAGACATCAATTGCTTATGCACGGCTTTCTCCATTGCTAATCTTAACTCATCAAGACTGGTCTTGTTGTCTTTAACATTATCATAATTCATCCAGTCCCGGTGATACCATCGTTTCATTTCCCCGTCTTTACTATATAAATAATGGCCGGGCAAAAACAACTCGATCTTTTTACAAATTCCTTCAAGTGCTTTCATTTCTGAAGATACATAATAATTGCCTTCTAAATCCCATCCCTGGTAAAGAGGAATGATCCCGATATGATCCCGTGCAACCAGGTACGTGTTTTTCTCTTTATCATACAAGGCAAAAGCAAAGATACCGCTTAATTCTTCAATAAAATCTATTCCTTTCTCACGATAAAGGGCCAGGATCACTTCACAGTCAGACTGTGTCTGAAACTCGTACTTATCCCCGAGCCTCGCTTTTATTTCACGATGATTATAAATCTCACCATTGACAGCTAAAATAAGATTGCCGTCATTGCTATATAATGGTTGTTTGCCGGATTGAGGGTCAATAATAGCAAGCCGCTCATGAGCTATTACTGCATTATTATCACAATATATCCCTGACCAGTCGGGCCCCCTGTGGCGTAATTTTTTTGACATACCTAGTACTCGCGACCTTAACACGTTTGAATCTGTCTTGAGATCAAAGACACCAATAATTCCGCACATAATTGTGTTATTTTTTAATTAATAAATAGCTTTTGTTTATACTATGATACAAATTTAATATAATTTATTATAAATATTAAGTTTTTTTAATTTTTTTACTATAATTTGTCATTATTTTAATAAAATTAATTAAAATTTAGTAAAGTTAATTTATTTTGTTTTTTAAATGAATTAAAATATTTTTGCATTTTTATATACATCTACAAAACAATTATTAATGTCTCCCCTGAAAAGAAAACTAAAACGGGACCTGTTTTCCAGTAAATTCGGAGTGGTAGCGGCTGCAGCAGGATCTGCAGTCGGGCTTGGAAACATCTGGAAGTTCCCCTACGTGTTGGGTGAATCAGGAGGCGGGGCATTTTTAATCATCTATTTAATATTTGTACTGGGCATCGGGCTTCCCCTGATGATCTCTGAATTCCTTATTGGCAGGAAAGGCCGGATGGATGTATTTGGTTCATTCAAGCGTTTAGCCCCAAAAACATTATGGCCTTTTGTAGGTTACATGGGCATTGGTGCTGCATTTTTAATACTTGCTTTTTATGGCGTGGTAGCAGGCTGGTCATTAGAATATATTATAAAAGCAGTTAACAACACGTTTGCTGACAAATCCCCGGAACAGATTAAAGGGGCATTCGACACGTTCAAATCAGGAATATCCAGGCCCATATTATGGCAGTTGATATTCATGGGGCTCACTGCTTTTATTGTCTATTCGGGGATTAAAGACGGGATTGAAAAATATGCAAAAATTTTAATGCCGTTATTAGTCGTACTCATTATCATATTGGACATCAGGGCCATTACATTACCCAATGCAGGACAGGGGCTGGAATTTTTATTCAAACCCGATTTCTCGAAACTCTCTGCCAACGGGGTGTTACGTGCCCTGGGCCAGGCCTTTTTTTCACTTAGTTTAGGCATGGGGGCCCTGATCACCTACGGATCATACATTGATAATAAAAACAACCTCACCACCACTGCTTTTGAAGTAACCCTGGCAGATACCTTAATCGCCTTATTGGCCGGAATCGCTATATTCCCCGCTGTATTTGCTTTTGGCATTCCACCAACTGCAGGGCCGGAACTTATTTATATTACCCTTCCCAATGTATTTCAGCAGATGCCCGGCGGGCAGATCTTTTCCATCATGTTCTTTGTATTACTCGGTGTAGCAGCTTTAACATCATCCATTTCCATCCTGGAAGTCGTGGTTGCCTATTTTGTTGAAGAACTAAACATTAAAAGGCACCAGGCAACGTTTCTAGCCACCGGCCTTATCTCTGTCCTGGGTATATTTTGCGGTCTCTCGACAGGAAATAACCTTGATGGATTCAGGCTTTTTGGAATGAATCTCTTTGATTTGCTGGAACGCGTTTCATCAGACATACTGCTCCCGTTGGGTGGTTTATTAATTGCTGTATTTGTCGGTTGGTACCTGGGCAAAAAACAAGTGAAAGACGAATTATCAAACCAGGGTACGTCGCGGGTTAAATATCTAAACCTGCTGTTGTTTATTTTAAAATTTATCGCCCCCTTTGCCATTGCACTCGTCTTCATGGAAAGCATGGGAATACTTGGCTGATAACCGATCCCTCTTCAATGTACCCCGGATGATTAAATGAACAGGCTCCACCGTTCCCTGTAAACATATTTTAGTAAAAGTCATCAAGTCCTACCAAAATGACTTACAATCAATATTTTGATGGTTCGTTTTAGCCAACGCTCAAAGCAAAAGTGTTGCAAACCATCCCTGCAAGCTTCGCGCTTGCAACACACTTGCTTTTTTTGCCGACCCAATATTTTTTATAAATTTGTAGAAAAGAGTGGAGAATTGACAGAAACTAAATTAAATATTGACCAGTTAAGAAGTTATGCTTCAATTTTATCAAATTCAACATTTGATAAGTTGGTGCGTAAGAATAATAATAAATACGTTTTGTCCAAATCTAAACGTTTTGACAAAGAATTTATCAATTCTAATAATCCAACCTATAGAGAATATTTTAAACATATTTATCAAGCCTTAACAGCTAACTATAGAAATGAATATGTTTATAAAAATTCCTTAATTAATAAGATTTTATTGGGAAAATACAGTTTGAATACTACAACAGCAATAAATGAATTTAGAGTAGGTAAATCAATTGCTGATTTGGTTTTATTAAATGGAACAAGTAAAGTTTTTGAAATAAAAACAGAACTTGATAATGCAGAAAGGGTAGTTAGCCAACTAAAAGATTATAAAAAGGTCTTCAAAGAAATAAATGTGGTAACTCATAGTAGTTTGATAAATAAATATAATAAGATAGTTAGTAATGATATTGGATTGATTGCACTGACTGAAAATAATTCATTAAAGACTATAAGAGAAGCAAAGGAAAATACAAGTATTGAAAACAAGAGCATAATGAAAAGCTTAAGAAAAGCAGAGTTTTCAAGCATTATTAAAAAGTATTATGGAGAGTTACCAAAAGTTCCAGATTTCGATTTTTTTAAAGTTTGTTCAGGTTTAATTGATAAAATTCCTTCTAATGAGTTGCACGATATGATGATGGATGAGTTAAAGAAAAGGAATGTAAAGGAAAAACAAGCTTTAACATCGGAATGTACTCCAATGGAGTTAAAACATATTTGTTTATGTCTTGACTTCAATAAAAATGAATATTTAAAGCTAAATAATATTTTATCAAAAAAATTACCTTAAAATAACTCATATGTATTTTCCATACTTACGTGGCAAACAATTTGAATTAATTGCATTAAGAGAAATTTGCAGTTTTATTGACCACGATAACTTAATTTCGCCAATTATAGAACCAGTAAAGGAATCAACTGTCACACTTGAAAAGACATTAGATTGCTTAATTGCAGAAAAAATAAATTTTAATTTTATCATTAATCCCAAGGTTGGTGAAATAAAACGTGAAAGTATAATTCAAAACCTACTTAAAGAAAAGCTAAATGAATATAAAAATTATCAACCTGCAATAATAGTTGATGGTAAATCTAATTTCACAAAAATGCAGTCTTTTGTTACTGACGAAGAATTAGAGAACTTAATGATAATTTGTAATTCTATCCCTAAAAAAATGGAATCTTTCTATGAGTTTATTGAAACTAATTCAATAAAATATATTGTTTTAAATGATAACATAAGTAGTAAGAGATTCAGGAGAGATATTAAAAGAAAAGGAATTGATACAGTTAGTCTAACAGATTCTTTTAATAGCGTGAAAAAAAATGTTGATTATCAAAATAATGA
>CAYPTK010000174.1:5140-5997 GCA_964413555.1 uncultured Bacteroidales bacterium
GAAGAAAACAATATAGGGTTTTCAGACTTTATAACCATTGGAGAAGAATACGTGGATTCTGGTTTTTTACCTTATGCAGTTGCAATTCATTTAACGTATTTGAATAATCAAGATGAGTTTTGGATTAGACATTTTGTTTCAAATAGTAATGAAGATACAACTGACGTCGCTGGTAAATTTGGTGAAGCGTTAATAAAACTTGTTGCTTTCATAAATGAGAAAAAACTAAATACAGAAGCCTGTAAAATATTTAGAGAACTTGCCGAAAAAAGAAGTTATTCAGGATTAGGTAGCATTAAGAAGTTATCAATTATGCATCATATTGAATTAGTTTATAATTATCTTAAAGCTCACGATTAATGTACTGTTGTTCTAACTGTTTTAAAGATTTTGAAGTCAAATCTATAATTCAAAATATTTCAACTGAAAAAGGAAATTGTAATTTTTGTTTATCAGAATCTGTTGAAATTGTTGATGTCAGAGAATTGGCTGAACCTTTCGAATCTATAATAAACTTGTATTCTGTTGATGATGAATCAAATTTCTCGTTAGCAGAACTTGTTCAATCTGAATGGAATATTTTTAACCTTGATACTGATTTAATAGATAAATTATTGAATCAAATGTTTTATAATATGTCTGTTAAAAGAAAAGGACTTTTTACAAAAAAGGTTATTAATAGATTTGACAAAAATACTGAATCTTCAAATCAGCTTACTCAGTGGGTTGAGTTTAAAGAAGAAATTAAAACTAATAATCGATTCTTCATAAAGAATTTAATGGAACTTAATTTACTATCAGATTTAATAAAAGACCAAGTACATACATATAATTCGGGAAAACTATTCTATCGTGGT
>CAYPTK010000175.1:0-1787 GCA_964413555.1 uncultured Bacteroidales bacterium
CGATTCTACCATGGCCTCAATGGATTTATGGTCATTAGCCAAAAACGATTTATGGCAATACGTACAGAAAATAAACTGGCTGAAACGTCTCCCTCTTGACGAAGTTCTTCAATATTGCCTTAAGAAAGATATTACAGGTATTGTTCCGGTTTACAAGAACGGGAATATTGTTAAAAATTCATAACGTGTAATTCCGATAAGTATTTATTGGGTTGATATATAGGGTTTAACAACATTAGTGTGAAAAAAATAACAAAAAACTAAAATGATTATTTTTTTTTCATAATATAATTTATACTTTTGCAACGAATCTAATTTATTGATCCATGAATTGTCATTTGGCTATGATTTTTGTTATAAATGACAACAGATGAAGACCATAACAGGATTGAGTTTATTTATAAAAAATCATTGCAAATATATTATATACTAACGATGTGATGTATTTGTATATAGTATTGGTTATTATTCGGTTAGGGAACGCGTGGCCGATTTTGATGTAAACATGTATTCGTAGCGATTTTTTATTAATATACAATAAAATATATAAATTTCAAATAATTAAATTTAATATGAAGAAACATAATTTTTATCCAGGACCATCGATTTTATCTGAATATACCATTAAAAACACAGCCGAGGGGGTCAGAGAACTTGCCGGAGAGCAGCTGTCAGTGATGGAGATTTCGCACAGGAGCAATGCTTTTAAAAATATTATTGAGGAAGCAGAGCAGTTATTCAAAGAATTATTGAATGTGCCGGAAGGATATTCTGTCCTTTTCTTACATGGCGGGGCAAGCATGCAGTTTTGCATGATTCCTTATAATTTGTTGAATAAGAAAGCAGCATATCTCAACACTGGTTCGTGGTCAGCTAAAGCAATTAAAGAAGCCAAACTATTCGGTGAGGTAATAGAAGTAGCTTCCTCTAAAGAAGCAAATTATAATTACATTCCTAAAGATTACACCATTCCTTCGGATGCCGATTATTTTCATATTACAACGAATAATACCATTTATGGAACAGAAATCAAAGAAGATATGACAACAGATATCCCGTTAGTCGCCGATACATCATCTGATATTTTTAGTCGCCCGATGGATGTATCCAAATATGGTTTAATATATGGTGGTGCTCAGAAAAATTTAGGCCCTGCAGGACTTGCATTCGCTATTATTCGGGATGATATTCTAGGAAAAGTGGACAGGCCTATTCCTACAATGCTTGATTATAAAACCCATATTGACAAAGCTTCAACATTTAACACACCTCCTGCATTAGCAATATTTGCTTCTTTGCAAACATTGAAATGGTATAAAGAAATGGGAGGTGTTGAAAAAATGCATCAAACCAATAATGAAAAAGCTGAATTACTATATAATGAGATAGACAGGAATAAATTATTTAAAGGTACTGCTGAAAACGAAGATCGTTCTATTATGAATGTAACATTTATAATGAATGACGAATATAAAGAACTTGAAAAAGAATTTTTGGATTACACGCTTGAAAATAATATTGTAGGAGTTAAAGGCCACCGTTCAGTTGGCGGATTCAGAGCTTCTATTTACAATGCATTACCAGTTGACAGTGTAAAACATTTGATTTCTGTAATGCAAAAATTTGAACAGGAAAAAGCATAATATGCATTTTTAAAACTAAAAAAAACATTAAATTATGGCCAAAGTATTAGTTGCAACTGAAAAACCTTTTCATCCAAAAGGAGTAGAAAAAATAAAAGAAATTTACAACGATGCAGGAGCTGGATGGGAACTCACGCTTTTAGA
>CAYPTK010000175.1:1797-5966 GCA_964413555.1 uncultured Bacteroidales bacterium
CTTTTAGAAAAATACTCTGATAATAGCCAGCTTTTAGAAGCAGTAAAAGATGCCGAAGCAATTATTGTACGAAGCGATAAAATTACACGAGAAATCATTGATGCAGCTCCTAACCTTAAAATCGTGGTCAGGGCCGGTGCCGGTTATGACAATGTTGATACCGAAGCAGCAAGTGAAAAAAACGTGGTGGTCATGAATACACCGGGACAAAATTCCAATGCTGTAGCTGAATTAGCATTCTGCATGATGACATATTTCGCCAGAAATAAACTTGATGCTTCCCAGGGAACGGAATTGAGGGGAAAAAAGCTGGGCATCCACGCGTATGGTAACGTGGGAAGATATGTAGCTGAAATAGGCAGAGGCTTCGGAATGGAAGTTTATGCTTATGACCCGTTTGTTCCTAAAGACCTGATGGAAAAAGACGGGGTTCAAAGTTTATCCAGGGAAGACCAGCTTTATAAAACGTGCCAGTTCATATCACTTCATGTACCCTCGAATGAGAAAACACGGGGCGCCATTAATTTTGAACTCATGAACAACATGCCTGAACATGCAGTATTGGTGAATACAGCCAGGAAAGAAGTCATTCATGAAGATGATATGAAGAAAGTATTTGAACAACGTGATGATTTTTATTATTTATCTGATATTGCACCAAATTGTAAAGATGAATTGGAAAGCAAATATCCTGGCCGTGTATTGTTTACTCCCAAAAAAATGGGTGCACAAACTGTAGAAGCTAACATGAATGCAGCTGAAGCAGCAGCAAACCAGATCATTAATTATTTTGAAAGTGGTGATGTTACTTTCCAGGTGAATAAATAAACTTTACAATACAAACATAACGGGAGAAACTGCATGAACGGGAAGGGTTTTTGCATTTCTCCCTTTTTTATTTTAATCAAAAAAGAAAAATCAATTATGGTAGTTATTAAACCTTTTAAAGGAATCAGGCCGATTAAAGAAAAAGCAGAACAAGTGGTTTCTCCGCCTTATGATGTAATCGAAAGAGATGAAGCCAAAGAAGTTGCTAAAGACAATGAGAATTCTTTTTTGCACATCGTGAAACCTGAAATAGATTTTCCTGATGATGTTGGAGAATATGACCCCGAAGTCATTCAAAAAGGAAAGGAAAACATTCAGCGAATGATTGACCAGGGAACGCTCGTGCAGGATGATCAACGCCTCGTGTATGTATACGCGCAAACAATGAAAGGCAACACTCAATACGGACTCGTTGCCTGTGCATCTGTAGAAGATTACCTGAACAACCGTATCAAAAAACATGAGCTTACACGCCCTGATAAAGAAGAAGGCCGTAAAAATCATGTCAGGGTGAGTAACATGAATTATGAGCCTGTCTTTTTTGCTTATCCTCCTGTCAATGAAATAGACCAAATTGTAGAAGAAGTCGTGTCAAATAATAATCCGGAATATGATTTTACAGATGAGAATGAATTCAGACACGTGTTTTGGGTTGTCAATGACCTGGATAAAGTCGAAAAGATTGAACAATTATTCAACGAGAAAGTAGAAAGCACTTATGTTGCAGACGGCCACCACAGGACAGCTGCAGCTGCATTGGTAGGAGAGGAGTGTAAAAAAAACAATCCCAACCATACCGGGAATGAAGAATACAATTATTTTCTTGCAGTACACTTCCCGTCAAACCAGTTGAACATCATAGATTATAATCGTGTGGTAAAAGATTTGAATAACCTGAGCAAAGACGAGTTTTTAAAAAGATTATCTGAATATTTTGATATTGAAGAATATGGATCGAAACAATATAAACCCGTTGAAATTCACACCTTTGGCATGTATCTTGAAGGACAATGGTATAAATTAACAGCAAAAGAAGGGACATATACCGATGATCCGATTGGACAATTGGACGTTACAGTACTCTCGAAGTGCGTGCTCGAACCTATTTTAGGGATTGAAGATTTGCGCAAGTCAAAACGGATTGATTTTGTAGGGGGTATAAGAGGACTGGATCCTTTAGAAGAAAAGGTGAACAGTGGACAAATGGCTGTTTCCTTTGCACTTTACCCGGTCACCATGCAACAGCTTATTAATATTGCAGACACCGGCAATATTATGCCTCCCAAAACAACATGGTTTGAACCCAAATTAAAAAGCGGGCTCGTCATTCATAGCCTTGATGATGAATAATAATTGGTAATTCAGGGCCCGTGTTCATCGCGGGCCCCTGGATATTATTCAAACATGAATATGCTTTTATAATTATTATGTCTGTAACCCAAAACCTTAAAACAATACAACAGGATATTCCCCCGGATGTTACAGTTGTGGCTGTATCCAAGACAAAACCCGTGGAATCTGTTTTGGAAGCCTATGAATCCGGGCATAAGGTATTTGGAGAAAATAAAGTACAAGAGTTAACAGCCAAATTTAATGAACTTCCAAAGGATATTGAATGGCATATGATTGGCCATCTGCAGCGCAATAAAGTAAAATACATTGCACCCTTTGTTTCATTGATCCATTCAGTTGATAGTTACAAGCTTTTAAACGAGATAAATAAAGAAGCAGCAAAGAATAAACGGGTCATAGACTGTTTATTGCAAGTGCATATTGCCAGGGAAGAAAGTAAATTCGGGTTAAATGAAAATGAAATACATGCATTATTAAATTCTACTGAATATAAAGATCTGAAAAATATCAGGATAAAAGGTGTAATGGGCATGGCGACATTCACCAGTAACCCCGGTGAGTTAAGAGATGAATTCAGGACATTGAAAAAAATATTTGAACAATTAAAATCTGATTATTTTATCGGAAAACCTTTTTTTAGCGAGTTATCCATGGGCATGTCCAATGATTATAAAATTGCCATCGAAGAAGGAAGTACAATGGTGAGAATTGGCAGTTTGATCTTTGGAGCGAGAAATTATGGAACGCCTCGAATTTGAATTTTATAGAGCAAACACTAATTAGAGCTTGTCTATAAAGTCATATAAAGTCGCGTAACCAAATTCCAAATATACAAGCACCAAATTCCAAATAAAACTCAAACTCCAAACATCAATAACCTAAACGACTTATAATTATTGACTTAGTTTTTTTGTTTAAAAATTTGGTCATTGAATATTGAGATTTATTTGTAATTTGTAATTTGTGATTTGGTGCTTTAATCGCAAAAAAGTGACTTTATGGACGGGCTCTAATTAGCGATTACCTTAACTCTCCCGAGTATTGCCCCTGACCCTTGTTCTAAGACCTCTAAAATGTATACACCTGAAAGCAATCCATCTCGTTTAAGCGTGATCATAGATCCTTCTTGTCGCGGTATTTCTTCCCGTACCAATTTTCCAAGTGCATCATATAGTTTAATATTCATTTTCCGTGTCGTACCCATATTAATATATAAAACAGACTCGAAAGGATTCGGGTGTATCGAGCGGACAAGGTTTTCAGGGATTGGTGTACATATTTTTTGATGTTGATAAGAGTAAATTTCTAAATTGTCCACTGCAAACCCGTAATCATTTGAACTACCTAAATTATTAACAAGCCTGAAACGGACCTTGTTGATGGAAGCAATGTATGATGAAATATCTATACTATCATGTACATTGTTTTCAATAGCAGTATAGCTTTTTAATTCAACCCAGCTAGAACCATTATATATTTCAACATAGCCCGTGGCATTTGCCATGAGATTTGCCATGATATAATTGTATTCTAAATGTAAATTATTTTCAGCAGAAGCATCAAATTCAGATGTAGTCATTATTTCATTTACACTTGAGGCACCCGTGTTATCGTGAGTGAATGCAAAAGCACCGTCCATCGTTAATGTCCCATACCCGGTTACTTCAAACCCTGTTGTTGTGTCCCAGGCTTCCAAAGCCCCAGATTGATCTATCGTCCACGTGGCCGGAATACCCCCGCTGAAATCTTCATTGATAAAATAATTTTGCGCGCTTGCAGTCATTGTAAACACGAAAGCCAATACGTATATACCTTTTTTTATCATTTTTTTAAATTTTATATTTATTTACACTACGTTATCAATAAAGAGATGGTTGTAATCAGAGAAAAGATTCGTGAAATATTGATGAACGTTTTACAAATATACTAATATTTTGGATTTCACCAAAATTGTTTCTTACACGCGAGAGTATCAGAGGTTTTTATGC
>CAYPTK010000176.1:0-5948 GCA_964413555.1 uncultured Bacteroidales bacterium
CATATGGAGCAAATTCATCAAGGGTGTCTTTTATGGTACCACCGGTAGCTTTAATTGGTACTTCAACTTTGATATTTTGAGCCTTCATTGTAAAACAAATGCCCGTCAACATAATTAAATAAATAATTGCTTTTTTCATAATTATAAAATTTTAGGTTAATAGATTAAAAAAACATTGCAATAATACAGTGCTGTCCGTTCTCATGCAATAGTCATTTTAACTATTCAGTCATAGTCATTTTGTTTGCTTTTTAAGTTATTGAAGATCAGCAAATCGCAACATGTTAATAATGAGATTAACGTCAATTTAAGATAAACTTAAAATAGAATGGCTATATTTTGACATTTGAAACGCGTGAAAAATGACTCGTAATTTACAAGGTCTACGAAAGATAAGTATACAGTTAATAATCTATTATCCTCTTATATTGCTTATTTTTAAATATTTCCCGGCTCTAACGTGCACATAAAAGCTCATCTTCAAATCTTAAAAAAAACTTAACATTGAGTTAGCATATAGTTTAATTCTGTCACGTACTTTTATTCTCAATTATTTAAACGTGTTTATAGAGTAAAATGAAGAAAATCATTATAGCAGACGACCATGCTGTGGTGCGTACAGGCTTACAACTTATTTTTGATGCTACACCAGACCTACAACTGGTAGATGAAACAGGTAATGGCACTGAGTTGATGAATAAACTGGAAGAAAACGAATATGATGTGGTCATCCTTGATTTATCCATGCCGGGAAAAGACGGCATAGACATCTTAAAAGACATTAAGCAGGCATACCCGCGTTTGCCCGTGGTCATCTTTTCCATGAAACCGGATGACAATTATGCTGTTCGATTATTAAAAAACGGGGCATCGGCATACCTGAATAAAGAAACCGATCCCGGTGATATTGTAAAAGCCATCCGCGCTGTAGTATCAGGAAATCATTATTATACTCCACGACAAACCAATGCATTGATGAATACCATCCAGGCAGGTAGTTCAAACGAGAAAATGAAGCCTCATGAACGACTGAGTGATCGTGAGTTTCAGGTAATGTGCATGCTTGCGTCAGGAGATAAAAAACAAATAATAGCCAATAAATTATTTATCAGTCCCAACACCATAAACAATCACAGGAATAATATCCTTAAAAAAATGGACATGAAAAGCAATTCAGATATCGCGCGATATGCCGTGCAATATAAACTGATCGATTACTAAAACATCTTGATATTGAAAAACCTATTGTTTTTAATACTGTTCTTTTATTCTTCTCTTTGTTTTTCGAATATACATATTGAACCCGGTATACAGAACAAAACAGATTCTTTGGTACTCGTGGCTTACAAAATGGTATACAACGACCCGGGATACAGCCTGTTGATATGCCGCAACACAATTAAAAAAGCAACTATCGCGAATGACATCAAAACACTTGCACATTCAGGATATGTCATGGGATTGATACACCAGGTACTTGGAAAAAATGATACTGCTTATTCATACCTGAAAGATGCACTGGAGTATTATCACCAATTAAAACATCAAAAAGGCATTGCCGCTAGTCAAACAGAATCCGGCATTATCCTTTATAATCAAGGTAAATACGATGAAGCTCTTAAACGGTTTTTAAATGCATTTTCTAAGGCAAAAGAGACAGGATACAAAAAATACCAGTCTATTGCATTGAATTATATAGGGAAGTATTATTATACAAAAGGACAATTCAATACATCCCTGGAATATTATAACAATGCATTGACGATTGCAAGGCGTATAAAAGACAGCGCCCAATTGGTAATTGTCCAGACTAACCTCGCCAAGCACCACGAAACCACGGGAGATTACGGGAAAGCACTGGCTTATTTATTGAACGCCCTGCCCATTGCTAAAAAAATTAATAATTATGTTGCACTGGGAACAGCATGTAACCATTTAGGCAGCCTCTATCAATCAATAAACAACACTGAGAAGTCATTATATTATCATAAGCTGGCTCTAGCGGCACGCGAAAAAATCAACTATGCCGAAGGGATTGGCAAATCATACAAGAATATCGCGCAGATTCACGAGGCTAAAGAACAATACGACTCCGCGCTGTTTTTTTATAAAAGATCGTTGGATTCGTGTAAACAAATAGGCTATAAAAAAGGGATTACCAAATGTCATAATGGAATTGCCGGCATTTTATCAGTGAAGGAAAAATATACCGAAGCATTAAAACATTACCATTCGTCATTGGCTATTTCAGAAGAAATGGGATATCAAAAAGGCATTGTAAGGGCCAAAACCGGGATGGGTGAATTGTATCTCCGGGTGAACGACCATACCACCGCTATTGAATACCTTGAAGAGAGCCTGGAAATTGCTGAAAAAGATAACATTAAAGAAAAAATAAAACAAAACAATTATCTCTTGTACCAGGCTTTTATTAAGGATCAAAACCCTGCACGGGCATTGCAATATCACGCGGCTTATCATGCAGTATATGAAGAACTGATGGATGAAGAAAAAAGCAAAGTACTGGCTGAATTAAAAATTAAGTACGAGACGGAAAAAAAAGAAAATGAAAACGCGTTATTAAAAAAAGAAAATGAGATAAAATCACTGAATATAATCCGGAAGAATCAACTTATTTTATTAACAGCCTTGTTGGCCGGATTTTTATTAATGATCGTGATTATTGTATATAAACGGTTTCAGGATAAACAAAAAGCCAATACCACGCTGGAAAAACTAAATCATAAAATATTATTTCAGAACAAAGAGCTGGAAAAACTAAATAAAAAACTGAACAGTGTGAATCTTGAAAAAGATAAGTTTTTTTCCATTATCGCTCATGAATTAAGGAATCCGCTTTGGTGGTTCAGGAATCTTGCTGAAATGCTGTCAAAAGATTTTAACATGATGAGCAGGGAAAAAATGCAAAAAGCCATACAGTCATTGGATGAATCGGCTAAACAGGCATTTCATTTGATTGATAACTTATTGCAATGGTCAAGGTCTCAACTTCAGAGGATACAGGTAAACCAGGAACCACACGACCTGCAATCACTTGTAAAACAAAATATTGCATTGAATGAATCAGTGGCAGCTTATAAACAGATTGAGCTGGTTATGGATATTGACAAGGATATTGTAGTAGATGTTGATAAGGATTTAATTAATACAGTTTTAAGAAACCTTATTTCGAATGCATTAAAATATACTCCCGAAGGAGGAAAGATATTGGTAAGTGCAAACCCGGGACCCTGTTTTGTTGAAATATCTGTAAGCGATTCCGGAATCGGTATAAGCCCTGAAAACCAAAAAAAATTATTCAGGGAAGACAAGCAATTTACAACTTTAGGCATTTCGCAGGAAAAAGGTTCGGGCATTGGTTTAATATTATGCAAAGAATTTGTAGAATGCAACAAGGGAAAAATATGGGTTGAAAGCTCACCGGGTAAAGGAACTGCATTCAAGTTTTTGCTCATTTTATCAGAAAAACACGCGGAGCATTTAATGTCTTGTACTACCCAATCTAAATTTTAAATAAAGCCCGCTAACCCCGATACAGTCATCATACCTTACGGGGCAGGCTTTGATACGCTTGCACAAAAATTGTTCATTCATGCCAATAACCCGCGCGTTTGAGGTTTGGCGAGCATCGTTATCGAATATTATGATCCAAACACCCGGTATTATAGACATTTTCTAGCTAATCACGCTCCAGTCAATCCTTGCTTTTTTATTCTTTTTTAATTGTATTTTAAGTAATTGATTTTCATTTTTTTCCAGTTCCGGGTCTTGTTCAAGGACTTTTTCAGCTATTTTCCGCGCGGTATTCAAGATATCACTGTCTTTTCCTATTTTTGCTATTTTGAGGTCAAAAGGAATACCGCTTTGCTGCGTGCCTTCAATATCACCGGGCCCCCTGAGTTTAAGGTCGGCTTCGGCAATTTCAAACCCGTCATTGGTTTTCACCATTGTTTCAAGTCGTTTTCGCGCGTCGCCCGAGAGTTTACGCGACGTCATAAGGATGCAGTAAGACTGGTCAGCCCCTCTCCCTACCCGGCCTCTTAATTGATGGAGCTGTGACAGGCCAAAGCGTTCCGCGCTTTCGATGATCATGACAGATGCATTGGCAATATCTACTCCTACTTCAATCACGGTGGTAGCCACCATGATTTGAGCTCTTCCGGTTTTAAAGTGATCCATGGATATCTCTCTTTCTTCCTGTTTCATCTTGCCATGAGCAATGCTCACGGTATATCCCGGGGGTGGAAATGCACGGCTAATGCTTTCATACCCGTCTTCCAGGTCTTTATAATCCATTTTTTCAGACTCCCGGATCAAGGGGAATACAACAAAAACCTGCCTTCCCTGTTCAATCTGTTTCTTCATAAAGCCAAACAATTTAAGCCTATCTTTATCATAATAATGATACGTTTTAACAGGTTTCCTCCCTGGTGGCAATTCATCAATCACCGATACATCCAGGTCACCATATACAGTCATTGCAAGTGTACGTGGAATGGGGGTCGCTGTCATCACCAACACGTGTGGCGGTTGTATATTTTTTTTCCATAACCTGGCACGTTGAGCCACCCCGAAACGATGCTGTTCATCTATAATCACCAAACCCAGGTTACAAAACTGAACTGGCTCTTCAAGCAATGCATGCGTACCAACCAGGATATTCAATCTCCCTTCTTTCAGGTCTTGTTGAATCATCTCGCGATCTTTTTTCCGTGTACTACCGGTTAATAACCTGCATTGAATGCCCATCCCATCCAAAAACCTGAAAATATTCTCATAATGTTGATTGGCAAGCACTTCAGTAGGAACCATCAGGCAAGCCTGAAATTTATTATCCAGTGCAATAAGCATGGTCATGAGCGCCACCAACGTTTTGCCACTCCCAACATCTCCCTGCAATAACCTGTTCATTTGCAGTCCGGTATTCATGTCTTTCCGTATCTCTTTTAAAACCCGTTTTTGCGCGTTGGTCAATTCAAAAGGAAGGTTGTTGTTATAAAAAGAATAAAAATATTCCCCTACTTCCGGGAAACAAAAGCCTTTAAATGTCCGTTGGCGATTTGATTTTAATTGTAATATCCCCAGTTGGATGTACAAGAGTTCTTCAAATTTTAGTCTGAATTCAGCTTTTCTGAGTTTATCTATGCTTTGTGGGAAATGAATATTTAACAACGCCTCTTTTAAAGACATCAACTGCATCTTCTCCATTAAATAAGCGGGAAGGGTTTCCTGAATCTGATCATGAACCTGCTGTAACAGAAGGTTCATTAATTTCTGTATGGTTTTTGAATTCACATAACTGTTCTTAAGCTTTTCGGTTGTATTGTATAATGCCTGCAAAGATGAACTAATGGTTGATTCTGTTTTATTGACATCTTCAATTTCAGGATGAATGATATTGATTTTTCCATTGTAGATGCTTGGTTTTCCAAATATAATGTATTCTACATCTGTTTGAATATTGTTTTGAATCCAATTCAATCCCTTGAACCAAACTAGCTCTATTATACCGGTGCCATCGGTGAATTTACCAACAAGGCGCTGCTTGTATTTTTTACCTGCCAAAGCAAAGGTTTTAATTTTCCCTTTAGCCTGGATATAAGGCAGGTTGGCATGTACCTCGCGGATGTTGTAAAATTTAGTCCTGTCAACATGTTTATAGGGGAAATGATACAGCAGTCCTTCAAAAGTAGATATGCCCAATTCCTGTTCAAGTAGTTTACCCCGTTTGGGGCCTACACCAGGCAAATATTGTATGTTTCGTGTTAGTATTTCTTCAGCCACTCCTTATAACATACTTTTTATTAGAATTTGAGTAAAATAACAAAAAAAAAGACTTTCTACCAAATAAATACCCATGCAGGAAAAATTCTTGAACCCAAATTATGTATTAGAACTTCGTAATGAGCATTAAAACTACTTCAAAA
>CAYPTK010000177.1:0-5906 GCA_964413555.1 uncultured Bacteroidales bacterium
TTAATACCAATGGTAACCTTTTAGTCTATTTTGAAAAAGATCCACGGGTTAAAATGCTCAATACAGGAGATCAGGTTCTGTTTAAAAGCCGGGTACAACAAATTTCCAATCACGGTAATCCCAATGAATTTGACTACAGCGGGTACATGAGACGTCAAAATATATATGCCAGCACGTATGTTCCAAAAAATAAATGGATTAAAACAGGCCATGATAAAGGTAATTTTGTAGCGAATTGGTCAGGAAATATCAGGAAAAAATACATTAATATTTTAATGGAACATGAAATGCAAGGGGAAGAACTTGCTATAGCTACCGCGCTTATTATAGGACATAAAGATGAATTAACACCAAAGCTGAAAGATTCATATGCATCTGCCGGTGCCATGCATTTATTAGCTATATCCGGCTTACATGTTGGAGTCATGTACGTGATCTTAAATGCCATATTCCTGTTTTTTCATAAAATAAAATATGGAGAAATTTTTAAAACATTATTAATCATTTTGATACTCGTGTTTTACGCGGTGCTTACAGGCATGTCCAGTTCAGTGGTAAGAGCTGTTACTATGTTCAGCCTGCTGGCTATCGGGAAAACATTTAGGAGAGATGTCAATGTTTATAATACCTTATCCATATCGGCTTTTATCATCTTGTTGTTTAATCCATTACTAATACAAGATGTCGGGTTTCAATTGTCTTATATTGCTGTTATCAGTATTGTATTTTTTTATCCAAAAATATATTCATTGATTTCAGTGAATAACCCGGTACTTCAAAAGATATGGTCATTGGCTGCTGTCAGCATTGCTGCCCAAATAGCTGTTTTTCCCGTTGTTATATATTATTTTCATCAGTTTCCTGTATGTTTTTTATTCACGAATATATTTGCCATTCCTTTGGTGACTACTGCTATTTACCTTGGGGTATTCATATTTATTGTTTCACCCTTTGATATGGTTGCAGCTATTGTAGTAGATATATTTTCATGGAATATACGCTTGCTGAATAATATTATCGGTTTCATTCATAATATCCCATTTTCAACTATACATTCCATATCTATAAATGAAGTACAAATCATATTGCTGTATTTCATGATTATACTATTAACAGGATACCTGATCCTTGAAAAAGCAAAATATTTATTGGCTTTTTTGGCGTGCATGATATTATTTTTAAGCGTTCGCGTTTTAAAAGACATTGAAATATCGCCCCGACAGAGATTTTATGTATATAACATACCCGGGGTTTCAGCCTGTGATATATTGAAACATGAACATAATATGTTATTTTATAATGTCAGGGATGTAAAAGACAAAAAGATGCTTCAAACATTCCTGTCAGATCATTGGATAAAGCACGAAATCAGCGTCCCGGTCATGATCACGCATCAGCACTTAATGAAAAAAGAAAACCCGCTATATCATCCATTTAAATCCCAATTAAAAGGCAATGTATATGTCCGGTTACCGGATAAAACAAACATTGTTTTGCTACATGAAGATTTTGATAAATTTGAATCACCTGTAAAATTAAAAGCAAAATACGTGATCATTGGTAAAGGTATTGATCCGGGGATTGATAAAATATGCAATATCATGGACTTTAAGCAACTGGTTTTTGATTCTTCAGTCCCGTACTATTCTTTAAAAGCATGGAAACAACAATGTGAATTAAAAAATATTAACTATTATTCTGTTTCTGAAGAGGGTGCTTTTATGTATGACTATTGATCTGTGATAAACCGGCATGATTGTTTTACCCCAAGCCCTGAAGGGAGCAATTGATTTTCTTCACTCCCTTTAGGGTTCGGGGGAAATGAAGAAAAATAATTGAAATCATTAGACATGAAAACGGATAACCAATTAACCCCAGTACTATGAATTTGTTCATTCATAGTACTGGGGTTAAAATAAAATTTATTGAGCCGGATGTATTTTTAAATATCCTTTCGCTTTGTCTTTCGTGGTGAGTCCCATGATTAAATGGTAAATGGCAAATAATTCAAGAGAAAAGGGAATATATCCCAGGTAACCTAAGACTGGCATCTCGAAGATTTTAAAGAACTCAGCGTAGGGCAATGAATAAATCCATTTTGGATAGGCATAAAAATTCCACGTTTCCCAAAAAAAGCCGGTGATAAGAACACCTGTAAACAGGGTTAACAAAGGCCGCCAGTCTTTGTTTGATGTAAAAAAGACCAGGTGCCTGTTCTTTAACCAGACATTGATGGGTTCGAGAATAAAATACACGGAAAGCCAGACCAAAGGAAAGAAAATATCTGGCCATAATAATAAAGCAATGAGCATGAGTATTCCCAGGACAAAAATTCGTAGCAGCGTGGATATTGAAGTCCCGATTTTAATGTTGACAGAAGTCTTTTTAAACCATTTGAAAGAGGCCACTAATTCCGCGGTTTCAAATACTGCAGGGATTACCGTTGAAAAATCGAGTGAAGAGAGTAAAATATAGCCGGTTTTGCTCATATGATCGGAACCCAGGTAGTGCCAATTTTGCAAATGCGAATTAAACAATTCAAACAACCACCAGGCGGGAATCGAGATGACAAACAGCAAAACAAAATAGACCTTGTTTCTTGATAATAATGAAGAGCCCCGGCGATATTTAACCATTGCATCAACCGTGATAATGTAACCAAGCCAAAGCGGGAAAAAACAATAATCTGTCCTGTATCCCGGCATGCTCCAGATGAGTGTCCAGAATACCGCGATCATAATCAGGCCTATCCATCCGTGAACAGGAAATTTCTTTTTAGTATTGCTTTTCATTTTTTATAAATAAAAGGATCTATATCAATAGTATTTAAATATGCTATTTTCATGCCATACTAATGTAGTGTGCTATATTTCTATGAGGCAAATATTATGTTATTCCTCAACCTATCGTGCTATAATCATCCAAATTCAGCAAAATATTTTTTTGTTTCTTTAATGATCACAGGAGATAAAAGCAATAAGCCAATAAGGTTGGGGATGGTCATGAAAGTTACAACCATATCCACGTAATTCCATACCAGTTCAATATTCGAGATGCTGCCCAGGAATATCACGATTCCATATAAGAGAAGATAGGGTTTGATGGATTTTTCTCCGAAAAAGTATTCTACTGCTTTGCTTCCATAATAAGACCAACTGATCATGGTAGAAAAAGCAAATAAAATAAGAGAAATAGCTACGATATGGTCACCTGTATTGAATATGCCGATCCTGTTTAAGCCTGTTTCAAATCCTTTTACAGTCATGGCAACACCTTCAATGCCGCTTTTCCAGGCGCCGGAGACAATAATTACCAAGGCTGTGAGACTGCATACCACGATGGTATCAATGAATGGGCCAATGGATGAGACCAGTCCTTCCCGCGCGGGATATTTTGATTGTGCAGCAGCAAACGCGATGGCAGCAGATCCCTGGCCTGATTCATTGGAAAAAATGCCCCTGGCAACACCATATCGTAATGTCATGATAAATGCTGCACCAATGAAACCACCAGTTGCAGAAGTACCGGTAAAGGCACTGCTAAAGATCAGGCCAAAAGCACGGGGTACTTCATCAATATGAATGAAAATGATGAGGAGTGAAGTCAGGATATATAAACCGGCCATAATAGGTACCAGCTTGGCGGTTACGTTCCCGATTCGCTTAATGCCCCCGATCACTACAAGCAGCACCAATGATGCTAACACGATACCAGTGATCCACATTGAAATATTATAATTGGTGTGCAGGGCATCAGCAATGGAATGTGCCTGGACCACATTCCCTGTCCCAAAAGCACATAAGGCAGCACCTACTGCAAATATCACGGCAAGAATTTTTGCAAACCGTCCGTATTTGTTTTGTAACCCTTTTTCAATGTAATACATCGGGCCACCAGATATCGAACCGTCTTCGTGAATTGTTCTGTATTTTATGGACAGCATACATTCTGAATACTTTAATACCATCCCTAAAAATCCGGTAATCCACATCCAAAAGATGGCTCCTGGGCCCCCATAATAAATGGCTAAAGCAACCCCTACAATATTTCCTGTTCCAACAGTCCCGGAAAGTGCTGTTGTTAATGCTCTGAATGGTTTTATTTCGCCTTTTTCGTTACTTGCATATTTTCCGCCTAGTATTTTGAAGGTATATCCGAGCTTTCTGATATTAAGAAACCGTAACCGGATAAAAAAATAAATGCCTGTTGGGATGAGGAGGAACAACAATAAATACCCACCCACATATTCATTGTATTGGCTTATAAAATGGTCAATTTGAATAATTAGAGTATTCATGATCAATTATTTTTTGGTAAGTAAAGTGATGTTTTCAAGATGATGCGTATGGGGAAACATATCAACAGGCTGAACGAAGTTTATTTTATATTGATTTCCGAGCATGTTGATGTCTCTTGCCTGAGTGGCAGGATTACAACTTACGTAGATGATTTTTTCGGGTGAAACCTTTGATAAGGTAGTGATAACATCCGGGTGTATGCCGGCTCGTGGTGGATCCAATATAATAATATCCGGGATTCCTGTTTCCCGGATGAATGATGAAGTAAGAATATCTTTCATATCTCCTGCATAAAATTCAGCATTTGTAATATTATTCAATGATGCGTTGACGCGGGCATTTTCTATTGCTTCTTGAACCGTTTCAATGCCGATTACCTTTTTTGCAGCATCTGCAAGATACAAAGCAATGGTTCCAATCCCCGTATAAAGGTCATATACCGTCTCATTGCCTTTTAATTCGGCAAACTCTTTGATTTTTTTGTAAAGATTGACAACTTGTCGAGAGTTGGTTTGATAAAAAGATGTCGGGCCAATTTGATAGATTAAGTGTTCAATTTTTTCGTGAATACATGGTTTCCCTTTCCAGGACTTAACGTCCAATCCTGTAATGTTGTCATTTCCTCCCGGGTTAATCACGTACATCAGTGAACTGATCTCCGGGAACGTGTCTGATAAGAAATTCATGGTGCAAGTCACCTCTTCTTTGTCATAATAAAAAAAGGATACAATCACCATCACCTCACCCAACGAAGAGGTTCTGATGATCAAATTCCTTAAAAAACCAGTTTGGTTTCGAATGTCGAAAAATGTAAGTTTTTCTTTGTCTGCAAATGACTTCAACCCGTTCCTAATTGCATTGGAAGGCTCTTTTTGTAAATAACAATGCTCAATGTTCACGACTTTATCATACAACCCGGTAACATGAAATCCCAGGGCATCACTCTGTTCTATTTGGTTATTATTTTCAATTTCTTCTTTTAATAAATATCTTCTGTTTGAAAATGTAAATTCCAGCTTGTTCCTGTAATATTGATTTTCGGGAGCAGGGAGTATTGGATTTACTTCAGGAATGCATAAATCCCCGATATGTCGGAATTGTTCTGACACCTGTTTTTGTTTGTATTCCAGTTGTTTAGAGTACTGAAGGTGTTGCCATTTGCAGCCACCGCATATTCCAAAATGCTTGCAAAAGGGATCCACCCGCGTATCCCCGTATTTATGAATATGCAAAGGGATGCCCTCCATGTATTTTCTTCTTCTTCTCGTGATTTGAACATCCATTACATCCCCCGGGATGCCTCCTCTTACAAAAATAACACGTCCGTCTACCCTGGCAATTGCTTTGCCCTCGGCACCAATGTCAGTGATTTCAATGTTTTCAAATATGGGTTTTTTCTTGCTCACTGTTAATATCTAAATCCATGTATATTATAAAAATACAAAAAAAGGAAAAATTATGATATTCTCATACTATAAAGCAAAGATTTTTCTACCCTTTATAAAAATCAGAGCAATGCTTATGTTTTTTTGTTTTGAATAAATGAATCTCTTATATTATTTTTTATGAATGATGCAGGATAGATGCTTTGCTCATTATATCAACAAA
>CAYPTK010000178.1:0-5871 GCA_964413555.1 uncultured Bacteroidales bacterium
CTGTAATGCCCCCCTTGGGTGGATCAGCATCCAACAGCACTACCGTGGCCCCAATCAAAGGGCTTCGGGTTGTTTTATCCATGACATTTCCCCGGATGGTTTGGGTGTATTGTTCCTGTCCGTATATATTGCAGTAGAAAACTAATATAAATAATAAACTAAGTATTATTGATTTATTTATAGCATTCATTAGCATAATTTATTTAAATGAATAATTCTTTACTATGTATGTCGAAATGCAAACATAATTATTGTATTTTAATTCATTATTAACAAAAAAAAAATAAACCAATTAACGTAACCTGTATTATCAATTATCGTATTATTTAATTGTTTATGAATCAAATAATATATATATCATGAAACATATTCATTATTTAACCGGTATTGTATTGGCCATATCAGGGATATTGTTTAGCTCTTGCAGCTCTACCAACATGTTAACCCTGAGTGTTACCGAACCTGCCCCGGTGTACCTGCCGTCAGATATTAAAAAAATAGGCATTGTCAACAGGAGTATACCGACAGATAAGACAGAAAAAAACATAGATAAAATTGATAAGATTTTATCTGCTGAAGGGAAAAACCTTGACAGGAAAGGGGCAAACAATGCCATTCATGGAATTCATAATGAACTGAATCGCAATAACAAACTAAAAGAAATAAAGATTATTACAAATACCAAAATAAAAGGTTCAGCAATGAGCGTTTTTCCTGCTGCACTTTCATGGCCTGAGGTGAGTCGCGTCTGTAAAGAGACGGGTGTTGACGCTTTGTTTGTTTTATCCTTTTATGATACGGATACAAAAGTGGATTACAATCAGGTTCCCGTTGAAATTAACGGGCCCATGGGGGTAAAAGTTCCTGCTGTTGAACATCATGCCATTGTTCAGACATTAATCAAAACAGGCTGGCGTATTTATGATCCTGAAAATAAAATTATACGTGACGAATATATCATTACTGAAAAAATAATATCAACCGGCAAAGGCATTAACCCGCTCAAAGCGGTGCAGGCTGTCATGGGAAGAAAAGAAGCAGTATTAGACGTGAGTACGAACATCGGGCATCATTATGCTTCGCGTATCCTGCCTTACAGGATAAGGGTTTCGAGAGATTATTATGTCAGGGGTACAGACAACTTCAAAATTGCAAAAAGAAGGGCTCAAACAGGAGACTGGGATGGTGCTGCAGAATTATGGGAGATGGAAGTGACCAATCCGGATCCAAAAATTGCCGGCAGGGCGTGTTATAATATGGCCATTATTAACGAGATAAACGGGAATCTAGACGAAGCAGTTGACTGGGCATCAAAAGCATATACTGATTACAATGACAAACGTGCATTGCGATACCTGAAAATATTAAAGTACCGAATCAGAAAAAATGAACAGCTTAAACGCCAGGAAGAATAATTTTTTTCAGTATTTTTATAGTTTTATAAGTAAATATTTGAAAAACATCAACTGCTTAAAGCTATATTATATCATCCTGATGGTTCTTTTATTGAATTCATGTTTTGCTCAAAGGCCCAATGATGACAAAGCATATGACATACTTGATAAGAGAGGTGAAGTCAGGTTAAAAGTCATTATCAATGATAAAGAAGACATTGAGGCATTATCAAAAATCAGCTCAATTGACAAACTCAACCAGGATACGGTATGGGTTTATTGCAATAAAGACCAATACACCAGGATTAAAAATAAGAACTGGCCTGTGATTATTTTGCCACCGGCAGGTGCGCACCTTGATAAACAGGAAAAAAAACAAAAATCATCATCCGGTTGGGATCAGTATCCAACGTATAATGAATACATTGAAATGATGTTTTCATTCCAGGACAGCTTCCCCGATATATGTAAGATTGAAAAAATTGGCGAATCCATTAACGGGCATGATATACTATTCGCCAAAATAAGTGATCATGTAAATACATCAGAAACGGAACCAGATGTCATGTTCTCTTCCTCTATGCATGGAGATGAATTGGGATGTTATGTCGTATCAACGCGGTTTATTTCATACCTGCTTGAACAATATCAAACAAATACACGCGTTAAATCATTGATAGATACATTGGAAATATGGATCAATCCATTAGCCAATCCCGATGGCGCTTATTTCGGGAGTGATTCAGGTATTTCAGGTGCCAAACGCTTCAACGCGAATAACGTGGACCTGAACAGGAACTTTCCTGATCCTGAAGACGGAGCACACCCGGATGGTAATCCCTGGCAGCCTGAAAATATTGCCATGATGGATTTTATCAAACAACATCAGTTTATACTTAGTGCAAATTTTCATGGAGGCACGGAGGTCGTGAACTACCCGTGGGATACCTGGCCCAAAAGACATGCTGACGATGAATGGTTCCGGTTAATTTCTGCAGAATATGCTGATACCGCCCGATATTATGCCGGGTTAGATGCAGTAAATTATATGTCAGGATATGATGACGGCATAACCAATGGATATGATTGGTACTCCATTTCAGGTGGACGACAGGACTGGGTAACCGGTTTACAACACGGGCGTGAAGTCACCATTGAAATGCACGACAACAAGATACCCCCTCCTTCTGCCCTGCCAGCTTTATGGGAATATAATTACAGAAGCATGGTGAATTACCTGGAACATGCAACTCGTTCGATTTGGGGAGTTGTACAAGACTCTGTCACGAAACAACCATTGAAAGCTAAAATATCAATTCCCGGTTATGATGATGAACATTCTGTTGTTTATTCGGATTCTTCTACCGGTTATTTTTTCAGGCTCCTGAAAGACAGCACGTTTAACTGTTTATTCGAATCAAATGGCTATAATAACAAATATGTAAACAATATTGTAAATGGATTTTATGAAATTAATTTGGTGATGGGGACAAAAAATGCAATTCAGGCTTCCCAATCACCTGTTCATCTGAATACCTGTATTTCCGGTGACAGGTTGATAATAAAAGCTGATTTTCAAAAGCAAACATCCCTGCTTCTCCGTTTCGTTAATATTCACGGGTGCAATGTTTTTTTTAAAGAAGTTACGACAACACCGGGTGGTTTGTTGAATGAACGTGTAAACCTGTCCGGTTTTTCAAATGGTTTTTACATGCTTATCATTGAAACCCCGTACAATCGTTATACGAAAAAAATAATGTTATCCATAAATGCGTAATGAAATGAATGTGTATTACCGGCCGGCAAGAGTAAACCCGGCAATATTCCGGTACAACTTATCAACCAATAGTTTCCTGGCTTCAATGCTGGTCCAGGCAATATGCGGGGCAATGAATAGTTTATCTTTATTTTTAACACGTGGTAAAGGATTATCCGCGTTGATGGGTTCATTCACGAGTACATCAATCGCTGCACCACCGATGATATCCTCATCTATGGCCCTTGCCAGGTCTTCCTCAACCACGATGCCTCCCCTGCCTGTATTGATCAATAACGCGTGTGACTGCATCATCGAGAGTTGTTTATATGAAATAAGATGTTTAGTATGTTCATTTAACGGGGCGTGAATGGAAACGATATCAGAGGTGTTTAAAAGCTCTTCAAGGGATAAGCAGGTGTATGGTTGTTCGGTATTTTTCCCTGATGTTGAATAATAAACGACTTCACATCCAAAGGCACCGGCTATTTGGGCTACTTTACGGCCAATTGTCCCCAGGCCAATAATGCCAAAACGTTTATTTGATAATTCCCAAAACGGTTTCCCGTGATGTGTAAACAGTGAACTTCGTGCATAAGCTCCTGAAAACACGTATTCATTATAATAATCAGGTTGATGCAGGAGATACAGGATCATGGAAAACGTTGACTGTGCAACGCTATTCGTTGAATATCCTTCAACGTTTTTTACCGGGATATTTTTTTGGGCTGCATATTCCACATCAACATTATTGACCCCGGTCGCGGCAACACATATTAGCTTTAATTTTGGAGCGGCATCTATTGTATCACGGTCAATGAATACTTTATTTGTTATAATTATATCTGCATCTTTTACACGCTCTCCCAGTTCCTGCCGGGATGTATCAGGATATACAAAAAAATCACCCAATTCATTAATTTGGTTGAGGTTATCGACACCCCCAATTGTCTTTGCATCTAAAAATATAATATTCATCCTTATAAATTATCAATAATTTGTTTATACGCCTGGTCAAACGAGGTCATTTGATATACATAATAATTCAACCAGTTCGAAAACATCAGGTGAGCATGGCCTTTCCATCGAACAAGAGGTGGTTTGGACGGATCATCATTTTGAAAATAATTATATGGCATGTGAATGGGCAATCCTTTTTGAATATCCCGCGTATATTCATTTTTCAAGGTCATCGGGTCATATTCGGAATGTCCCGTGATAAAGATATGCTTCCCGGAATGTTCTGTAACCATATGCACACCTGCATCATCTGATTCGGTTAATATTTCAAGTTGATCTACTTTATTAATATCTTCTTTCGCCACAGTTGAATATCGTGAATGCGGGGCCAGGAAGACCTCGTCAAACCCTCTGACAATAGGCACCCTGCTATTCAGGACCTTGTGTTCAAAAACACCAAATATTTTTTTATCTACTACAAGTTTAGGAATGTTATAATGATGATACAAGCCTGCCTGGGCAGCCCAACATATATACATTGTAGAGGTCACCTGTTCATTAGCCCAGTCCATTATTTCGGTAAGCTCATTCCAATAATCAACTTTGTCAAAATCAAATTTTTCGAGTGGAGCCCCGGTAATGATCATGCCATCAAATTTTTGATTTCTTATTTCATCAAACGTTTTATAAAATGCTTCTAAATGCTCTTTGGGGGTGTTTTTGGATTCATATGACTTGGTCCGGAGCAGGACTATTTCTATCTGGAGGGGAGAATTGGATAAAAGCCTGAGAATATGTGTCTCGGTCTCCCGTTTAATAGGCATTAAGTTTAAAATGGCAATTTGTAGCGGCCTGATATCTTGTCGTATGGCACGTTCTTCACGCAGAACAAAAATGTTTTCTTTTGTTAGTTCCTGAATTGCCGGTAAATTATTTGGTATATTTAATGGCATAAACTTATAGTTTTGGTTACAATTCTACAAAAATAAAATCTTTCTCATAGCAAAAAAAAATTATTCTGTCCCTTTTATTTTGATTATATTTGTTTATAGATCGGAGCGTGTGCTACAATCATGCTCATTTAATAACATAACGTATTGAAATTAAAATGTATTTTATGAATTTTAGGATTGTTTTTTCAGGAATTATTTTTTTTATTTGCGGACACCTGGCCGTGTTTTCTCAATCACCTATGGAAAAATCAGGTGATACTATTTTAGCAGCAAATTCAATCAACAATATTCTTTATATAGGTATTGATAATGTAATTGAATTAAACCATGTAGGGCCTGCTGACCAGTTGATCATGACAACTGACAATGGGAAAATGTATAAAGAAGGCAATACATTTACCTGTATTCCTAAAACCAAAGGGGCATCGAAATTACAATTATACAAAGCCACTGAACAGGATACTGTTTTGGTAAAAGAAGAAAAATTTCCGACATTATATTTACAGGAACCTGTTGTTACCTTAGATACAGTAAATACCATGGGAATGAATCAAGTATCAAAACAATTCCTGTTACAATGTGATAGTGTAGGCATTTATATAACCAATGATATTATAGACATTGATAGCTGGTATACAGTTACAGGCTTTACTTTCGGCTACGTGTATGGCGGCCCTTCTCTGACCGGAGCGCCTATCGGTTTCAATTACCGGATGACTACACCGCAGTATGCCGTGGGACTTACGATATTTGATAAAATTGATAGTATTATAAAAATCCGGCAGAACAGAATGGTTCAGCTTAATAG
>CAYPTK010000179.1:0-5852 GCA_964413555.1 uncultured Bacteroidales bacterium
AACGTAGCCTGCCCCGTGAGGAAGAATGACTGTATCGGGGATAGCGGACATTATGGCCAAACACTATTTAAAAAACTATGCAAAATTAATATAACCTGAACGGAATCTACTATTTTTATCCCATATTCAATATAACTTTTTGTATTTCATGGAAAATGTAAAAAAAATTAATATAACGGATATAGGGAATGTCTGCTTTGTAAGGAATACAAGGGCAAACAGGTTAAGTATCCGTTTAAAAGAGTTCAACATGATCCGGGTAACTGTCCCGGGTAGGATGACTTTAAAAGAAGCTATTTCTTTTGTTCATCTAAAAAAAGAATGGATTACGAAACACATGAATCATATTCGGATCAATGAAAAAAAATACACGATATTTACCCCGGGTATCAGATTTTCAACAAAATATCATAAATTGAAAGTATCAAGACAAAATGTAAACACTGTTAAAACATCTGTTAAAAACGGGATAATAAGTGTCCAGGTACCTGAAATGGTGATGTGTGAAAATGAACAGGTGCAATTAACAATCCGTAAATCCATCGAAGAAGCTCTTCGGGTAGAAGCAAAATCTCATCTTCCCGGTTGGCTAAACGATATAGCACGAAAGCATGGATTCACCTATAATACTATTTATATTAAAAATTTAAAATCCCGTTGGGGAAGTTGTTCCCATCAGAATAATATAAATTTAAACCTTCATTTGATGCGTCTTCCTCACGATCTGATAAACTATGTTTTGTGCCATGAATTGGCACATACAGTACATAAAAATCATGCAAATAATTTTTGGGCATGTTTATTGTCTATTGAACCTTATGCAAAAGAAAAACAAAAGCAATTAAGAAAATACAATCCATCAATTTATTAGAAATAAACAGTGAGATTAACGATTTTAATCGATAAATAAAACCCTGCATATAATTTTGACTATATTTATAGTTTGAAATATGACGAAAATCCATGGAAAAAGTTCTCTCTAAAACGATCACTTATATCTTTCATCCCTTATTAATGCCAACATTGGGCATCTTAATCATATTTGATTCGATTGAATATATGGTATACGTGCCATTTGAGATGAAACGTGCAATTTTTTTAATCGTTTTTATTTCTACATGCTTGTTGCCTTTGAGTTTTATTCCTTTTTTTTATTTTCAAAAAATAATTAAGGATTTTGAAATGAGCTCGAGTAAAGAACGATTTATCCCTTTATTTCTGTCAGCCATTTTTTATTATATAGGTTATTATTTAATTTCAAAATTTACCATACCATCGGTTTTGGTTTCATTTATGTTTTCTACAGTGATCATCGTGTTTGTAATTCTTATTATTAATCTGAAAATTAAGATCAGCATTCACATGAGTGGTATAGGGGGCATTATAGGTTTGATAATGGCAATTTTAATCAAAACCGGTGATTTAAATTTTTATATTTTTATTGTATCCATTCTACTTGCAGGCTTTATCGGGTATTCAAGGTTATGGCTTAAAGCTCATTCCCAATGGCAGGTGTATACCGGATTTGTTATTGGATTTGCCTGTGTATTCCTCACTATTTTACTTCATTAAACACGAATTATATAATAAGCATGGCATCTCCATAAGCACCAAAGCGATATTTCTCCTTAATGGCAACTTCATAAGCTTTGAATAATAATTCATATCCTGCAAATGCAGCAGAGGACATGAGGTAAATAGCCGATGGCATATGGAAATTGCTGATTAAACGGTTGGATACACTAAATTCATAAGGAGGGAAAATAAATTTATTTGTCCAGCCATTAAATGGTTTTAACAAGCCATTTGTAGATACTGCACTTTCAATAGCCCTGAGGGTAGTAGCTCCAACAGCACAGATATTATTATTGTTGTTTTTGGCATTATTTACGATTTTTGCAGCTTCTTCACTGATGATCATTCTTTCGGAATCCATTTTATGTTTTGTAAGGTCTTCTACTTCAATAGACCTGAAATTCCCCATTCCAATGTGCAACGTTAATTCAGCATTTCCAACCCCCTTTATTTCAAGCCGTTTTAATAATTCTCTGCTAAAATGGGTTCCGGCGGTCGGGGCAGCTATTGCACCTTCATTTTTAGCAAAAATTGTCTGATACCGTTCTTCGTCAATGGGTTCTACATCTCGTTTAATAAACTTTGGTATAGGTGTTTCTCCAAGATTGTAGAGCGTTTCTTTAAAATCTTTATATTCTCCATAATATAAAAATCTTAAAGTTCGCCCGCGTGAAGTTGTATTGTCAATCACCTCGGCTACCAATTCATCATTTTCGCCAAAATATAATTTATTGCCTATTCTTATTTTACGAGCGGGGTCAACTAACACGTCCCATAATTTTTGTTCCTGATTTAATTCCCTTAATAAAAACACTTCAATTTTAGCCCCTGTTTTTTCTTTATTGCCATAAAGACGTGCAGGAAATACCTTCGTGTCATTAAATACAAGCACATCTCCATCATCAAAATAATTAATGATATCTTTAAATACATGATGCTCAATTTCTTCTGTCTCACGGTTTACAACCATCAACTTTGATTCATCTCTGTTTTCGGTAGGATATTGTGCAATAAGTTCTTGAGGAAGTTTAAAATTGAATTTAGATAATTTCATGTTGTAGTTTTTATATAAATAAAGTTAATTTAATATATCCAATTTTATTAATGAAATTACAACGTATTGTTGTTTTGAATATTGTTTCAGGATGAGATAATATTTTCAAAAGATTCTATTGTCAACGCGTCTTTAATATTAAAATCACCAATTGCTGTTCGTTGCAATACACTAATATGAGCCCCTGTCTCGAGCAATTCACCTATATCCCTCGCGATAGATCGAATATAGGTTCCTTTACTGCATTTTATATAAATGGTGATATATGGCAAATTGCATCCTGTTAATGAAATTTTTTTTATGGTGACCTCTTTGGGCATGAGTTTTACATCTTCCCCTTTCCTGGCTAAAGTATAAGCTCTTTCCCCATTTATCCATTTTGCAGAGTAACGGGGAGGCTTTTGAAGAATAGTCCCCTGGAAACGAGTCAAAACCTCTTCTATTTTTTCTTTACTCAGGTGATCTGTTTTTTTTGTCTCAATTACTTCTGTTTCTTTATCATAAGAAGGTGTTTTCTCCCCGAGTTTAATCGTGGTAATATATTCTTTATCCAATTGCTGGAGTTCAGTAACCTTTTTTGTCGATTTCCCTGTACATATTAACATTAATCCACTGGCTAGTGGGTCCAACGTGCCTGCATGGCCCACCTTGATTTTTTTATATTGCTTATGTCTGCATATCAATAAACGGATTTTACTAACAACATTAAAAGAAGTCCACTCTAAAGGTTTGTCAATTAAAATGATTTCACCCTGTTGAAAATCTGTATTACTTTTTAATTCCTTCATGATTGTATACTCGCTGACTTTATTTTTTAAGCAGTATAATTAATTTTTTGGATTTATTGGTGGCGGAGGATTGAAGCGTGAAGGCAAAGGGATGTCTATATTATGTTCTTTTTTAACATAATCAATAACGCGCGGGAAAAAAGTATAAAAATCATGATAAAACAGGTCGTAGTGTTTTTGTAAATATTTGATTGCCTTAAAGTTATTTATTTTGACGCGTGCCCGTTTGGACATGCGGTCAAATACTTTTGAAATGTCTTCGAATGAATTATAAGATTCAAGCCAGTGCTCATTCTTCATTTCTGAATAAAATTTATTCAATCGTTGGGGAATGAAATCAGATTGTTTGTCCAATATAGTATAAACAGATTTTAAAAAATGGTTTAATGGCATATTAGAAAAAAAATTCCAGTCTTTTGACAAATAATGATCATAAAAAACATCAACAATAATACCGGAATATTTATGAAATTCATTTACCAAAATATCCCTGCTTTTTTTAACAACAGGATGATTGTCTGTAAATGTATCAATATTCCTGTGCAAAAGAATTCCTTTTTTAATTTCTTCAGGATATTCTTTATACCCGTCTCCTTTAATATAATCACCTATAAAGTTTCCTATAATAATACCTTCAGAATTACCTGAAAGATAAATATGAGATAATAAATTCACATACTATTCTTTTATACAACGCACGGAAAGCCCCAGGGTCCTTCCCATTGATCTGCGGTTTATTTTTGGGATTCCTTTAGATAATGCTCTTACCCATACATAATTTTTACTTTGTTTGGTAGCTGTCCAAAAAATTGCAACCTCATCCAATTCGTTATAATTTCCTTCGATATCTCTCCAACCGGCTAATATCGCGTTAAACCCCGAGGCTCCTTTGTTGATTATTAATTGTTCGCCCTGGTCAGTTCCTCTAAATCCTGTCTCTTCCAATTGTCGTTCTATTAACCCAAGTTCTTTTTCAAGAGCCATCCATTCTTCATCAGATGGAAGTTTCCACCCTTTGGGACAGGCTTTTAGCGCGGATTCGTGAGTGTATAATCTTCCATAAAAGTCGCCTTTGCTTGGATGATCTTTATAAAAATAAGATCCTTCTTCTGTTTCGTAATTTAAATTTTCTGCCATCCACCACTGGTTACCTATTTTTACAATCTCATACGTTTTTTGGTCCCTTTCATCCTGCATAGTACTCATTTCATTCGTGACTTCTACCTGTTTATTGAAAAGGTTATTAAAAAAAGTTTTCATTTCTGCACAAGATGAAAATAATAAAGCCATTAGCCCAAAAAGTAAAATTTTTTTCATGATATTAAAATTTAGGTTAGTGATAAATTTATTTTAAAATTCATATTACCAAAAGTATATTTTTTATTAACAAAATCAAACTTTTTTGTTTTTAAATCGTTCGAAACCAGGCAATAAATTTTTACTTGATTGAAATCCAGCGAGTTGCGATAGCGTGTTTGTTCTAAAGCAAATTCCGGGCACGTGTATTTACAGAAAAAATGATTCAAGATAAATACGCCCTTTGTCAAATCAATTATTAATCTTTCATGTATTGGATCATGAATGGATTTAATATGTTATTTTACAGATTACTATAGAAAAACGTAACGCTAAATCATTGCATGCATCAAAATATCTATTTAATGAAGAACAATTTATTGGCAGAATTTATATCTTTGCTTAATCTACAAGATACAATTTTACAAAATCAAATTTTTAACAAATTATAATAGATTAAGAAATATGGGGAAACAAAAGAAATTTATCACGTGTGACGGAAACTATGCAGCTTCTCATATTGCATACATGTTTAGTGAAGTGGCAGCGATTTACCCAATCACTCCTTCTTCAACTATGGCCGAACATATAGATGAGTGGTCATCATATGGTAGAAAAAACCTTTTTGGTGACGAAGTAAAGGTAACAGAATTGCAGTCTGAAGGTGGTGCTTCCGGGGCAGTTCACGGTTCACTACAATCTGGTGCCCTCACTTCAACATTTACAGCTTCACAGGGACTTTTACTCATGATTCCCAACATGCATAAAATAGCAGGAGAATTATTACCAGGTGTATTCCATGTGAGTGCAAGAAGCGTTGCAGGTCATGCTCTTTCGATTTTTGGAGATCATTCAGATGTTTATTCAACACGTAATACAGGCTTTGCTTTACTTGCAAGCGGTAGTATACAGCAAATTATGGATTTGGCAGGAGTTGCTCACCTTGCATCAATTAAAACCCGCGTTCCTTTCCTGCACTTTTTCGATGGGTTCAGATCTTCCCACGAAATTCAAAAAATTGAAAAAATTGAAGAAGAAGATTTTAAAGGGTTATTGGATGAACAAGCATTACAGGCTTTTCGTAACAACGCGTTGAATCCCGAACACCCCGTGACTCGAGGAACAGCTCAAAACCCTGA
>CAYPTK010000180.1:0-249 GCA_964413555.1 uncultured Bacteroidales bacterium
AGTGTTTTATATCGATCTTTATCGTTTTGCGGTGAATTTTTCGGGTTAATTTTATTAAAGATTTAGTAAAAGAGCAAAACCTTTATTTAAAAGAACATAAAAGAGCGCGAGATGCTGGCTATATGGTAATAAAATACGTAACAGATAAACTCTCAGAATTAGATTACAGCCAAAAATTTATTTTTGAGAGTTTAGTCAAAATAAATTATATCCAATACACTTATGAAGGGAGAACCATGAATATTATAC
>CAYPTK010000180.1:259-5798 GCA_964413555.1 uncultured Bacteroidales bacterium
GATTTATATCGATCTTTATCGTTTCGCGGAGAATATTTCGGGTTAACGCGGGTTACATATCCTTTAGCAATTTATTTTCCGGTGTTTTTTCAAATGACTTGAAAAAAGAGGCTTGCGCGTGGGCAATCTTTTTAAGGTCTTCGGTTTGTTCAATATCAATATCATCATGTCCTTTTTTATCAAGTGTTTCAATGATGTATTTTACTGTAATTTTATGTATGTCCACGGCAGGCTGAAAAGCTTTGTCAATATCCTCGCTGATGATTTCATTAAAAATATTGGCATCTGTCAGCTCGAAAAGGATACCCCTGACGATCCTGATTGGTAATCTTAAATTATGGGCTATTTCAGATGCAGTATACGGTGTACCTCCCTGTTCAAAATTTTGAATTACGGTTTTGGCGATCAGCAGTGTTAAAATTCGCCTGTAAAAGTGACTGATGTTCAGGGATTCACTTTCATGTTCATATCGTTCAATGTTTTGATTGGCAAAAGAGATTTCTGCACCAAACAAGACCAGTAACCAGGATATTTGCAGCCATATTATAAATAAAGGCAGGGCAGCAAAACTCCCGTAAATTGTATTGTAACGCGACATGAGTACCTGGAAGTGGATGTATCCTAATTGGACTAATTGAAAGGCTGTCCCGGCTATTATTCCAGCAACAAGAGCAGATTTATAATTCACTTTGGTATTGGGCATGATAATATACACGAACGTGAAGAGTAACCAGGTAATTACATATGGAATAATGGTGATTATGATGGTGATCACCTGGCTAAAATACCCGATAATTGTTACGGTTTCAGCCATGCCTTTTAGCTGTGTAGAAATGAATACTGCCAGGCTGCTCGAAAGGAACACCAATACAGGAGCTATCAGGATAAGAGAAAAATAATCACTGAACTTACGAAAAAACGTTCGCGATTGCCTGACTTGCCAAATATTGTTGAATGCTGCTTCCACGTGGCCGAGTACTTTCATCACTGCAAAAAACAACACGATGAGTCCAACACCTGCAATAAAACCACCTTTCGTGTTTTCTAACATTTGGTTGGCAAATTTGATTAAAAAGGTCAAAACTTCTTCCTGGCCACTGAAATTATTCATTAATAATGTCTCTACTCTTTTTTCCAATCCAAACCCCTTGGCAATACCAAATACCATGGCAAGGATTGGTACGATGGATAACAAGGTGTATAGAGATAGAGCGGTGGCCCGCAATTGGATTTTGTCATCTGCAAATCCTTTGGCAGCCAACAGGAAAATTCTGATCTGCCGAATCAAAAATGAACGTAATGGTGATAACTCTTTTAAAGGAATACTCCAGACGTCATGTTTGAGGAAGTGGATCGTGTTATGTATATGTTTCTTCATAATTAAGTCCTGTCATAAATTTAAGTGTTTGCATCATAATGTTCGATAACGAGGCTTGTGAAGCCCCAAAATGCGCAGTTTACTGCCGTAAATGAGCAATTTTGGGGCAAACGTAACAAAGCCTGCCCCGTAAGGAAGAATGACTGTACCGGGGTTAGCGGACATTTTGGACAAACACTAAGTAGTTTGAACAAATGTAAACATAAATTTAAAAAGTTCAGTAAGAAATTCTATTTTTGTGCCAATTTAGAAACCATGATGGTGGGTTGAATATTTATGATTGAAAGCAATAATGAATATTAATATTTTACAACTCGTTGAAGGAGCCAGGCAGGCACGCGGTTTAACAGTGATAATTGACGTGTTCAGGGCATTTACAACAGCTTGTCATGTCATGCATAATCATGCCAAAACAATCATCCCTGTAGGGGATATTGACGTTGCATATGCACTGAAAAATGAACATCCTGATTATATTTTGATGGGAGAGCGTGATGATAAGATCCCGGCCGGGTTTGATTATGGGAATTCACCGGCACATGTTAAACATGTTGATTTTACAGGAAAAACAGTTGTGCATACAACGAGTGCCGGAACCCAGGGTATTCATAACGCGACACGAGCCGATGAAATTATTACCGGAAGTTTTGTAAACATTCATGCCATTATTCAATATATAAAAAAACAAAAACCTGAATATTTGTCACTCGTTTGCATGGGGTATGCCACGAAACATCCTACATTGGAAGATACATTTTGTGCAGAATATATTTATAATACGCTGAAAAACAAATATACAGATTTTAATGATATGGTTGAGAAAATGAAAGACGGGCCGGGGAAGCGGTTTTTTGAAGAAATAAATCAATCATTTTCACCACGGGAAGATTTTATTTTATGTACTCAATTAGGCGTTTTCCCCTTTATTTTAAAGGCTGATCAGGATGACCCCATTCATTTAAAACAAGAAAATGTCATTCTGTCATGAATATTGGATGAATTTCCTGTTGATTTCAAAAAAAAGTAAAGTTTTTTTGAAAATGTTATTTTTTGGCATAATATATGCTTGCAAGCATGAAATAATTATTTGTCTAACTTAAAATTATAAATAGAAAATGGCAAAAGTAAGTGTTAAACCATTGGCAGACCGTGTTTTGATCGAACCACAAGAAGCTGAAGAAAAAACCGAAAGCGGTATCATTATACCAGATACTGCAAAGGAAAAACCACAGCAGGGTAAGGTAGTCGCTGTAGGAAAAGGAACTAAAGACGAAGAGATGGAAGTGAAAGAAGGTGATACCGTGTTATATGGTAAATATGCCGGAAATGAACTTAAATTAGAAGGAAAAGATTATTTGATCATGCGTCAATCTGACATATTGGCTATCGTGTAATCATTTTAATCATTTAGTAAAAACTTTAAAATTCAATAAAAAAATGGCAAAAGAAATTTTATATGACATTAAAGCACGTGATGCATTAAAAAGAGGAATAGACCAATTGGCTAATTCCGTGAAAGTTACTTTAGGCCCCAAAGGTAGAAATGTAGTAATTGATAAAAAATTTGGTGCTCCACAGGTAACGAAGGATGGTGTAACTGTAGCAAAAGAAATTGAATTACCTGACAATTTCGAAAACATGGGTGCACAAATGGTGAAAGAAGTTGCTTCTAAAACCAATGACGATGCTGGCGACGGAACAACCACGGCAACTGTTTTAACAAAAGCAATTATTGATGCAGGGCTTAAATATGTTACTGCAGGTGCCAATCCAATGGACCTCAAACGCGGTATCGACAAAGCTGTACAGGTTGTTGTAGAAAACCTGAAGGGACAAAGCAAAGGCATTAGCCATAGCAGCGAAGAGATCATGCAAGTAGCTTCTATTTCTTCTAACAATGACCCTGAAATCGGGAAACTCATTGCCAGTGCAATGGAAAAAGTAAAAAAAGAAGGTGTTATCACTGTTGAAGAAGCTAAAGGAACTGAAACCAAAGTAGAAACTGTAGAAGGAATGCAGTTTGACAGGGGATATATCTCACCACATTTTGTTACCAATGCCGAAAAAATGGAAGCAGTATTGGAAAATCCGTTCATATTAATCACGGACAAGAAATTATCTACAATGAAAGATTTGCTTCCAATTCTTGAGCAAATCTCACAATCTGGCAAACCATTATTAATCATTGCTGAAGATATTGAAGGTGAAGCATTGGCAACGTTGATCGTAAACAAGATCAGGGGATCATTAAAAGTAGCCGGTGTGAAAGCTCCCGGGTTTGGTGACAGGCGTAAAGAAATGCTCGAGGATATTGCTGTATTAACAGGTGGAACTGTCATTTCAGAAGAAAAAGGATTGAACCTGGAAAATGCTTCAATGGAAATGCTGGGTAAATGTGAAAAGATCAATATTGACAAAGAAAACACGACCATCGTCAACGGAGCCGGCGAAAAGAGCAATATTGACGCGAGAATTAACCAGATCAAAAAACAAATCGAAGAAACATCTTCTGATTATGATAAAGAGAAATTACAAGAGCGACTTGCTAAAATGGCAGGTGGTGTAGCTGTAATTTATGTTGGTGCTGCTTCTGAAATGGAAATGAAAGAGAAAAAAGACCGTGCACAAGATGCACTTAGCGCTACACGAGCTGCTGTTGAAGAGGGCATTGTTCCCGGTGGCGGTGTTGCTTTCTTGAGAGCAGTTCCTCATATAGAAAAAGAAAAAGGCAATAACGAAGACGAAACACTCGGTTTTGCCATTGTAAGAAAAGCATTGGAAGAACCCATTCGCCAGATCGTGAATAATTGTGGATTAGACGGGTCTGTCGTTGTACAAAAAGTATTTGAAGGAGAAAAAGATTTTGGTTTCAACGCGCGTGCAGAGAAATATGAAAACCTCATTAAAGCTGGTGTTATTGACCCAACCAAAGTCACACGTATTGCTCTTGAAAATGCAGCTTCTATTGCCGGCATGTTCCTTACAACAGAATGTGTACTGGCAGAAGAAAAAGAAGAAAACGAGGGCATGCCTGCAGGTGGCGGAATGCCTCCAGGAGGAATGGGCGGAATGATGTAAGATGACATGTTTCGTTTTTTTTTATAATTATTTTAAAAGGCTGTCCGGATGGGCAGCCTTTTTTATTGTCCTTGCGATTGTTGTTAAGTTATTCGTTAAAACGGGTTTGCATTTTTATGTGGTGTTTTTTTAAGTGATATGAGATTCAGTTTTCAATTATTATTAACATTTGACTCTATTTCTTTTTGTAAAGTCATTGATATACTTCCGACCTTTTCCAGTGTATGGATAAACTTTATAGAATTTTTATTTAAATATTCCAATGTGTAATAAGAAAGTTTTTCTTCACCTTTTACAATGTTGATAAAGATTATTTTTTTGTTTTCAATATCTAACTTCCATGTTCCTTGTTCTGAAATAGATTTAGTTTTTAAGGTATAATCCTTATTTTTCTTAAAAAAATATTTACTTGATAAGGCTTCTAATCTTGCTAACTCAATGATTTCTGTTGATACTGAAGGAGTATTGGCATTAAAATCAACAACCTGCCAGTTGCCAATTAATTGATTTTCATTAATCGTATTATTACATCCGCATAAAAGCAAAGCCAAAGTAAAAAATAAAATAGGATTGTTGTTTTTCATAGCAGTATAATATTTAGGTGGGTTCTAAAAATTCATTTTTTCATGTTGATTTTAAAAAATCGCAGAACCCATTTAGCGATTTCTAAAATCAGTTTCAAATATAACAATATTTTTTACAATTTCACATCCAAAAATCTATTTTTTTGTCAAATTCTATCTATCTATCTATCTATCTATCAGTTATTTATCTGTAGTATATTTAATCTAACAACTTGTTCATATCGAAACAAGTTATAAGTCAGGTTAATCAATCCTATTATACCAGATGCTCTTGCAATACCAACTGATTTTACAGCTAACCCGTTCATGCTTTGCTCCATAAATCCGAAATATTGTGCAAACCGAATACAAAGCCAAACTTGTTTGAGCTTTGTTGAGGTGCAGCCAATATTCAATGAAATTAATTAATACATGCTCTACTCTTGCTCTTGTTTTGGACTTTTCATTATTGTTTGCCTTTTGTTCCTCTGTTAATGGTTTATTTCTATATCCCTTTTCA
>CAYPTK010000181.1:0-5781 GCA_964413555.1 uncultured Bacteroidales bacterium
ATATGACCATTGAAAATTTAAAATAAACAGATGAAAACACTAATACATAAAAATAAAAGCCGGGCAATTAAGGTCAGAACACTTAGAGATATCCAACATGCAAAGGAGTTATACAGGTATGAACTGGAAATTTCCAGCCAGGAACTGACACGCGGTTTCCAAAGGACTAAATATTCAATAGGGCAAACGATTAAGAATCCATTGCAGGACATTACACGAAACATTATTTATTCTTTTTTGATGAATGTTTTAAGGCCAGGAAAATAAATGAGGCGCCTGTTTATTTTTCAATTGAAAACAATATTTTATGAATTGATCAGGCATTTTCTTTATCTTTGAAATAAAAAATAAATATAGTATGAAAAATATCAGTTTATTTTTATTGGTGTTTTTTACCATTTCTTGTGGAACTGTTCCAATGACCGGTAGAAAACAATTCACTGCTATTCCTTCTTCCCAGATGATTTCTTTGGCCGAGGATAGTTATGCCCAGGTATTAAATGAAAGCAAATTATCAAACAACCAGTTATACACTACCCAGGTCAGGCGTGTCGGAACACGTGTTAGTCAAGCTGTTGAAAAATATTTTAAAGAAAAAGGCCTTGAGGATAATATAAAAAATTATTCCTGGGAATTTCATGTTCTTGCTTCCGATGAAAAAAATGCATGGTGTATGCCTGGGGGAAAAATTGCTTTTTACGAAGGCATTATGCCAATATGTGAAAACGATAATGGTGTTGCAGTAGTAATGGCACATGAAATCGCTCATGCAGTCGCGAAACATGGTAATGAACGGATGTCACAACAATTGGCTGCCCAACTTGGAGGAATGGCCTTGTCTGAAGCGTTGGAAAATGAAAAAGAAACAACCAGGAAACTGGCGCTTGCAGCGTTTGGCGTTGGAGCGCAGGTAGGCATTATGTTGCCGTATAGTAGGACACACGAGAAAGAAGCCGATGAACTGGGATTGTACTTCATGGCCATGGCGGGGTTCAATCCCCGGGAAGCTCCTGAATTTTGGAAAAGAATGAAGGAACAAAGTGGCGGTGCAGGTGTGCCGGAATTCCTGTCTACGCACCCGAACCCCGAATCAAGGATAGATAATATTAATCAGCATATGCCGGAGGCAATGAAATATTATAATTCAAATACCAATCCATAATAAAAATCTACAAGATCATTTTCGGGGGCAATAATAAAACCTGCCCGTGAGAAAGAAAGACTGTATCGGGGTTAGCGGACATTCATGTAAGGAATGTATTATCCCGGAACATTCATGCCTGTCTTTCCCCGTGTGAATCCCCCTGTTTAAATGTTTAACGCAATCTCATCTTAAATTTTAATTTTAAAAATGATTTATATCACGTGCTATGCATGATATATATCACCTGGTTCCCCGAGGAAATATCCATTTTCAGAATTAACTTTGAAAAATAAACAGATGTGAAACCTTTTTGTAAAATACACGTAGATATTTTATAATACCAACCCAATATTTTATTTAATAATTAATGTAAAACAAAAAGACAGTACGTATGCCAAAACACTTTTATGCTTTTAAACTTGGAGGTTATCATATTGCTTTGCCCGGAGATAATAATCAAAAAGTAATACAGCATGACCTCTTGAAAAACAACAATCCACTTCCTTTTTTGGTTAAATTTATTTACAATAATGGTGTAGAATCGTTCCCTGTAATAGACACGCGTCTGAAATTAGGAATGAGCGCTTTTGATGGGAGTGAAGAGACATGTATTTTTATTGAAAACTACACGCTTTCAAACAATAAGACATTTAAAATCGGGGTGCTCATGAATAAATATTTGGGTTATTACCCCGTGAAACCACCGGAAATCAAATTTTGGCCAAATGGTGTGATGAATGATTTCAATGATTTTATTAGTGGTATATGCAGGATTAATGACAAGGATCACCTGATGCTTTCATTGCAAAATATATTCAGGGACGAAGAAATTGAAGAATTTTATAATTTGAACGAACGAAACATGATCGAGAATTCATACATTCCGGTTTATAATAATCATTCGTTGATTTAGATACGTGGTTAAAAAAATTAAACATTTTCAATCCTGGTAATATCAGCATTTATTTTACGCAACCGTTCATCAATATGTTGGTACCCCCGGTCTATTTGTTCAATATTATGTATATAACTTGTCCCTTCACCGGAAAGGGCAGCAATTAATAAAGCAACCCCGGCCCTGATATCAGGAGAGGTTAGTGTTTGGCCTTTTAATCTGAATTTTTTGTCCTGCCCGATAACAGTTGCCCTATGAGGATCACACAGGATAATCTGCGCCCCCATATCAATGAGTTTGTCTACAAAAAAGAGGCGGCTTTCAAACATTTTTTGATGAATCAGTACACTTCCCCTTGCCTGGATTGAAACAACCAGGAAAATACTCAACAAATCCGGTGTAAGCCCGGGCCAAATGGCATCTGATATTTTCATGATAGAACCATCAATAAACGTTTCGATTTCATAATGGTCATGCCGCGGGATATAGATATCCTCGTTTTCCCGTTGAACATGAATTCCCAGGCGGTTGAATGCCCTGGGAATAATGCCGAGTGTCTCGTATGCAGCATTTTTTATGGTGATCCCTGATCCGGCCATCGCGGCAAGGCCAATAAAACTCCCGATTTCAATCATGTCAGGAAGGATCGCGTGGTTACATCCTTGCAAAGAATCAACCCCTTTGATATGTAGCAAGTTTGAGCCTATACCCTCGATATGTCCTCCCATGCTATTAATCATCTTGCAAAGCTGTTGAACATACGGTTCACACGCCGCGTTATAGATTGTAGTTTTTCCTTTTGCCATGACACTTGCCATGATAATATTGGCCGTGCCTGTAACAGATGCTTCTTCTAACAAATGGTAATTCCCGGTGAGTTTTTTCCCGAGTACTTCATAATATGCCTTTTTATTATGAAATACAAATTTAGCACCCAATTTTTCCATCCCCTCGAAATGCACATCCAATCTTCTTCTTCCTATTTTATCACCCCCGGGGCTTGGGATATATGCTTTTCCATACCTTGCAAGTAACGGGCCCATGATCATTACAGAGCCTCGTAATTGCTGGCATTTTTTGAAAATACCGGGTTTCAATATATCATTGTAATGAACATCTTTTGCAATGAATGTATATTCATGATCTGCATTTTTAATTACCTCTACACCAATATTTTTGAGAATCCAGATAAGAACATTTACATCCGAGATGTCCGGGACATTTTTAATTGTCACGGGTTCTGAAGTTAACAAAGTAGCACAAATTACCTGGAGCGCTTCATTTTTCGCACCTTGTGGAACAATATCGCCATGCAGTGTATTGCCGCCCTCAACTTTAAAAATGGCCATTGGTGTGTTGATTAATATTTTATTTTACGGTAATTTTTGGGTTTTTTGCTCTTTGATGACTGCATTTCCCTGGCATCAATCAATTGGATATCTTTATTAATTTTTAGTCGTTTTTTTGACATATCCTGGAGAGTTTCAAGAATTTGATCATCTTCAACAGTTCTTTCTTTGTTCCAGAGAATGTACAAACGCTTCATGTGATTGGCAATGAGCTCAATCATCTCTTCTTGTTCTTTTTTATCCTCTATCTCAACAGCTTTTTCTATCATGTCTTCTATGATATGCCCAAAGTGCCTGTATTTAATCCTGTTTTTGCAATACGGGATGGGCTTTGGTTTTTCGTTAAGAATCTCTTTTGTCGGAGTTTCATAAGGTGAATCTATGTCCAATTCAAAGTTAGAAATAATGGCAAGGTGATCCCATAATTTTTGATTGAAATCACTCCTGTCACGAAAATTTTGATTGATGGTTGACATAATTTTAATGATCGAATGAGCGAAATTATTTCGTTTATCCCGATCCTTTATCGTCTTTGCATAATTGACCAACTCCTGTATGTTTCTTCCATATTCAGGAATAATAAGCCGTTCTCTTTGGGTGTTATATTCGTGATTCACTTGATTTAGATTTGATTAAATGAATTATTGTGTACTCAGATGTATTTATTTGTATTTACAATTTCAACGATTTTTTTTATGATGTTCAAATAAAAACATCGTGATTTATTAACGCGAAACTAATTGAAATTAAAATAAAAACAAAAAAAATTAGTAAATATTACTCTACTATTTTCAATTTTGCAAATTTCAGGAGCAATTGTTTTTGTCCACTGGCATTAAAAAACACGGTTGCCTTTTTATTTGGCATATCCCCTTCAATATTAATTACTTTTCCTTTGCCAAAGCGTGCATGTTCAACCAGCATCCCGGTCTGAATGCTTTCCGGGTTATCATAATCCAGAGTACCGGTTGATGTCCGTGGTTGATGTTGTTTGTCTTCATGACGGATGTCTTTAATGTTTTTGAGTTTTTTATGCATTGCACGAACCGGGTTCCCGTTATTCGAAGGTTTGTTACCACCGGGTTTTTCATTCCGGTCCGGTTGGATAATGTCATCACCCCCTGTCAATTCGGGCAGATCAATATATTTATTATCTATTTCATACAAAAATCTGCTGGGTTTGCAGTGAACATGGTCACCCCATTTATACCGTTCATTTGTATACGAGATGATGATGTTTTCTTTGGCCCTGGTAAGGGCTACATAAAACAGCCGCCTTTCTTCTTCAAGGTCTTTTACTGAAAAAGCAGATCGTTTGGAAGGAAATAATTCTTCTTCCAGCCCTACAATAAATATATTATCAAATTCTAACCCCTTGGCAGCATGAATTGTCATCAGTGATACCCTTTCCTGATCCGGTTCATCATTCATATCTTCATGGATAAGTAATGATACATTTTCAAGATACCGGCCGAGAGTAACCATCTCATCTGGTTCATCATGGTGCTCGGAAAAATCTTGTATGCTGTTGAGTAATTCCTGTACATTTTCAGATTTGGAAAGATTTTCCGGGTTTTTCTCGGGCGACAGGTCAGTTAATATTCCTGTTTTTTCAATCACTTCTTTTGACAGGTCATACGCTTTTGTCAGATGTTCTTTTCCCGAAAAATATTGAATTAATTCATGAAATTGCTGAACTTTTTTGAATTCCTTAAATTTTGCAGATGCTTCCCATAGGCTTATGTTCTGTTCATTCCCATATTGTTCGATTTTATCCAGGGTCACTTTTCCTATTCCCCGTGCCGGATAATTAATAACCCGTTTAAATGCCTCATCGTCTTTATTATTTGTAATAAGGCGGAAATATGCAATTATGTCTTTAATCTCTTTGCGTTGATAGAAAGATAAACTGCCGTATATTTTATACGGGATATTAAATTTCCTGAACGTTTCTTCAAATACCCGTGATTGCGCGTTCGTTCGGTAAAGAATTGCTGTATCCTTGTAATTCATTGATTCAGCCTTTATTGTTTTGGCAACGCGATATGCTTCATCCCGGTCAGATACTGCATTAACAACTTGTATTTTGTTTCCGTCTCCCTTTTTAGACCATACTTCTTTGTTGATTTTTTGACTGTTTTTTGCAATCACACTGTTGGCTGCATTAACAATATTGCACGTGGAACGGTAATTCCGTTCAAGTTTAAATGTTTTGCAGCCGGTAAAGTCGTTTCTGAAATTTAAAATATTTTCGATTTTCGCTCCCCTGAAAGCATAAATACTTTGTGCATCATCACCTACAACACAAATATTTCGGTGGTTTTTAGCCAATTTATGTATAATTGTATATTGAGATAAATTGGTGTCCTGAAATTCATCCACCAGTATATATT
>CAYPTK010000182.1:0-5771 GCA_964413555.1 uncultured Bacteroidales bacterium
AAATGCTTTATAAGCAGCTGGTGTGCCCCGGTAATATTCAGTTGCATTAATATGATTGTATCCCCATCCGTCACTAATCATTAAGATCGTATTTTTAGGTTGTGGCATGGTAAAGCTTTCTTCTGTCCAAAGATCAAACATCACGTGCCCCATATCTGTATTATCTATGTATCGTCCACGTACAAAATCTTCCTGGTCTGCATATTCCTCAAACAATTCAGCCCCGGGCCCCTGAGCATAAAAAGGTATCAGTTGATTGGTGTGTTCACCGCTTGGATTTGCCGGGCCATTTCCATATGCATCAAAACTCATGAACCTGTGACCTGGCATATTGCCTGCACCACTATCTATCACCGGGTATTGGGCAATCATATCAAGGCTGTTGGTGTCAAAATCCGGTCCTGTTAAATAACCGGTCTCATGGTCACCAGTAACAATCACGAGTGTATTTTCAAGTTCTCCTTTTGCAGCAAGCCATGCCAAAGCAGAATCCACGGCATCATCAAAATCGGCTTGTTCTTCAATAATCCGTGTAAGGCTGTTTCCATGTCCTGCCCAATCAACAGCACCGCCTTCTATCATAAGGAAGAAGCCCTTATCATTGTCGTTGTTGTCAAGTACATTTAAAGCAGCGGTCGTCATATGATGCAGCCTGGGTACATTTGCAGTATATGGCACTTCAAATGGCAGGGTATCCCTGTAATTACCACTTCTGTCATGTTGCAAAGTACTTCCACATTTGGGTACACCTATCACTCTTTTATGAGCAACAGCACCTGTTTTTAAAGCAGCAAACTCTGCACTATCCTGGATTAAATACCATGCATCGGGTGTCGCATCGCCATCTATATCCTGCACTTCGGTATTGCCCATTGGAGAAGCAATGCTATAAGTAGTAGCCCCGGCTTTTAAGCTGTCCCATGTCTCTCTTCCTCCTACATATTTATATTGTCTGCTTATTTCTGCAACAACATTTCCATCGGCATCATATTCAGGATTTCCACAGCCCATAATGACTGTGAATTTAGAATCAATGATCTGGTTTCTTGCTATATTTGCATAAGCTTTACGGCTTGGGCTGTGTGCTGAAAATCCTGCAGGAGTTGCATGGGCGAATTGAACAGAACTCACCACACCAGCTGTTTTACCTAACTCAATGGCTCTCTCTGATATCAACTCGAGCATGGCGGAGTCTTTATCTACCCCCACTGCATATTTTGAAGATTTCATCCCGGAAGCCATGGTTGTAGCTGCAGGTGCAGATCCTGTAGCTCCTACTCCACCATCGCTTTCTCTTTTCATCCATTTCCAGTCTGTCCATGCTTTATAACTATTGTAACTATTTGTATAACCTGTTATCGTGTCTTCCCAGGGTTTTACAACCATTGAGCAATAGGTACTCATGGGATGATACACACCAAATTTTTCATAATTATTAGAGTCTACACCTCTAAAATACTTTGTTGCATTGATATGGTTGTATCCCCAACCATCACTAATGAACACCACGATATTTTTAGGAACATCCTGGGTGTATGCATTTAACCCTGTTGCTCCCCCTACTAACAACATAGAAATTAGCAGCCTGACAATCAGTACATTTGTTCTTTTCATTTTTTTTAATTTTTAAATGACAAAAATATTAATTTAAAATCAAGCGCTAAATTGCCATTCAAATGCTACTTGTACCTTAACCTAATATTATTTTATGTTTAAATGTAGTTTGAATCCTTTACCAATCTAACTCGTTGTAGATTAACTAAATTTCACAATAAAATAGTATTTTCTTTAAACGAATATGACTTCAATATTTATTAAATTTTAACAAATTATTAATTCTACTTTAACAAATTAAAAAAATAAATTTTTAATTTTACATCATTATTTATTCATTAAAAATTTGAAAGGAAACGATTATGAAAAAACGGTTTATTTTAGTAAGTATTTTAAGTTTTGCAATCACTCTATTTATTCAGGCTCAATCATTACCGACAGGTTTTGAGGAATGGACGGAAACAACTATAGAGCAACTGCCAGAACTTTCAGATTTTTGGTATTCCAATAACTCTCAAGCAGATTCTTTTTATTATGGAGGAGGTCCGGTTAAAAAGACTTCAGATAGCTACTCGGGAGATTATGCAATTCGGTTAGAAACAATTATAGATCATGATGGCGATACTATTCCTGGGTATATTTCTCCTCATCCCAGTATCTGGGAGGAAGGCTTAGTTATTACCGGTAATCCCGACTCTCTAATCGGCTATTACAAGTGCAATATCATGCCTAATGATACTGCACGGGCGTATATTTATTCCCAAAACGGAACTGTTTACGGGGATATAAAATTCACTCCATCAATGAATACCGATAATTATGTCCGATTTGCAATGCCTATGCACATACAAGGGACTGATACCATTGAATTGGTTTTAAATTCGAGCACTAAAGATTGGGACAAAGCTATTCCCGGCACATGGATACAATTTGACAGCCTCTATTTGAAAGGAGCAGGACTGGATCCTGGTGACACCCTTGGCAATAATGACTTTGAACGATGGGCTGCTCCGAATTCGTATACGTATAAAAACCCTTTAAATTGGCATACATATAATAGTTTTACAGAATCTAATGGAGATACGTCGTTTGTATTTGAATCAAACGACGTTCATTCCGGTTCTTCCAGTGTAAGCTTAATCAGTGATACAGTAACGGGCCAAATAGATAAGTTTGGTGTAATCAATATGCTATATAATGGTCTTTTTGCCGGGGATAGCCCTTCAGGAGGACTGATAACCAATCAATGGCCTGACTCTGTTGTTGCGTATTGCAAGTATGCACCTGTTGGCGATGACCAAGCATTTTTCGGGGTAGTTAACGGCAATACAGATTTAAGCCAAGACATACCTACACCGCAAAATTCTAATATAAAAAACCTCACTGCCACCGCTTCATTTGAAAAATTTGTTTTTGATCTGACATCAATTACAACAGATCCATCTGATTCTGATTCGGTATTAATAGTCATCTCGTCAAGCAATATCATGGCAGGTTCTTATGAAATAGGCAGTCAGCTTTGGGTTGACGATGTAGCCCTTTATCCTCAAATTGTAAATGCAATTCAAATTACTTCAGAAAACGGAGAATCTGAGATATATGTTGATTCTACATTACAAATGCATGCAGAAGTATTCCCTGATTATGCATTAAATGATTCGGTTGCATGGAGTGTGGATAATAAAAATATAGCAACCATTAATAATAATGGCCTGCTTACAGGTGTCTCCACTGGAACTGTTACTGTAACTGCAACGTCTACAGACGGAACAGAAGAAAAAGGAACCAAAAACATTACTGTATCAGCTGGTTCATCTATTAATTCAGATATTAACAATACAGATATTTCTATTTATCCAATTCCTGCTGAATCTATCATAAATATTGCTTCTGAAAGTGCTATAACCGGGATTGCTAAATTAATCAATCTTTCAGGAGTAACAGTAGTCAAATCTTCGATTGACAACACTAATTACAAAACAATTGATATCTCAGGATTACAAAGTGGAATATATTTTATCCGGTTGGAAATAAATAATGAGTTAATGAATCAAAAAATTATTGTTAAATAAATAATTTTTCAATGGTCATATGGAACTGCATGATTACAATAATCATTATAATATGAGTTTAGTAATGATTGTAATCATGCTTGTTTCATTTTCTTCATTGAATATAACTAATATGGCTATGGAAATCGGACGTCGCGAAAATGCATCCCTTAAAGCTATTCATTTCAACCAGTATCTATACTCCTTGGGATTTAATCCAAATTATGTATTAGAACTTCGTAATGAGCATTAAAAATACGATAAAATGCAATGCCTTGTTTTGAAGTAGTTTTAACGTGTAATAAGATTTTCTAATGCATATTTTGGGTTTAACAAGTTATGGTTTCCCCATCATATATTTTTACAATTCTGTTGATCCTGTATAATAAGTATATCAATGGGTTAAAATATTTATCATATTTGGTTCATTCTAAATCTTATCCACGAACGAAAACACGACCACGGCTTTTCCCGCGTTGCCTTCCTTGAATGACACGATAAGGTGGTAAACTCCTGTTTTTTGACATACAAAATCAAAAGCATTGAAAACTTCTCCACTTGATTCAACAACATTGCCCCCTACCTTTTCATGTGTATCATAAAGTTTTATAATACCCCGTGCACTATTTTCCGTTTCACAAATTGAAAACCGGTATATTGTATTCTTTTTGAGGATCATGGAGTATTTCGCAATTTGCATCTTTTGTCCTGCACCTGCTGATTCAAGTTTGACAATATAATTTTTCAAATACGTGGCATCGTCTCCTGAATTGTCAACACACGCGTCCACTATAATATTTTCAGGCTGGCAAAATATGTTCACTTGCCAGGCTATGCAAATACATAGCATCCAGATTACAATTGTTTGTTTTTTCTCCATAGTTATTTTATGTTTGCACGTTTAATTATTGTTTCTTCAATCTATTTATGAATATTTACAACCGGTTTTTTCTTTATTTTATTTCCATTAACCCGTTCCTTACTTTTTCTGTTTTATTAATTATACGTTCCAAAAGTACATCGCTCATATGGATTACACTTTTCTCATTTTGAATGATTGTTAATTTGCCGTCTTTGACAACCGATTCAGGTTCACCCACCTCGATGGTCACTTTTACCTTGTCGAATTCCGTTTTTATTGTACTAATTTCATCAACCAACGTGTTTACATATTCTTCCTGTTGAAAATTCTTCAGTATCAACATCAATTGGTCGAGTATGATTTTTTGCTCTCCAATGGCTTGTTTAAGCTTTTCAGAAGCTTTGCCTTCAGCGATCTTTGAAATCAGGTACAACCCTTCTAACCACGCACCGCTAATGATCACAGCGCTAATACTACTCCTGTTATTACATCTCAAATAATCATCCACCTGATTAAAGCTTCGGACCGAAATATACATAAGAGAATCAAGATTTTGGCTATTCTGTGCAAGTTGTTTCAGCAATGCAAAATCAAAAAACTGACCCACGTTCAACTGGTCTGCCAGTTTTTTGATGGTACGGACATATTCAAGCACCATACTTTTTTTCTGGTACATATTGATGTACCCCAAATCTGCACCATAAACACCCAGGTTAAATGCCTGGCTGTAAGCAGAGATGATCTGTTCCGGGTTATCAGTGGTTGCCAAATGTTTACTTGTAAAAGGCACCCCCATGCTTTTAATCAAAGCCGCCATTTCTACAGGAGATGCAATGTTCTTGACAATATTACTCATTGCCTGACCTGTAATTTCTGCAGGTTGTGACCTCTGCATCGAATCAATCTTTTGAATGATATCTGCTTCTTCTGCCATTGTACCTGAAATATCTTTATCATCTTTTTCTTTATGTTTTCGCTCTTTAACTTCTTGATCACGCGATTGATCATAGTGCAATGAATCCGGCAGCTCCATTTCAGTCTTTTTACTTCCTGATCTACAGCCACTCATCAAGATCGCGACAATTATTGTATAAAATATGATTCTTATCATAATGTCAAATTTTTAAATAAATCAATACTCCACTTTACGAAATATAATGCTTTTGAGTTTCATTTTTTATTCATCCTCTTTTTTTTAGGAATTCCGACAGATTCATTAGCTTTTTCAACCATCCATAGTAAAGAGAAACATACATGATGACTGTAAACAGCCACACCACCATCATGTTAAACCAGTACGTGTC
>CAYPTK010000183.1:0-5763 GCA_964413555.1 uncultured Bacteroidales bacterium
CAAAATTCTCAATCGGAATCGAGACAATCGCATGAAAAATTGATGTGAAAAAAACAGAATATTCCGCCGAGAGTATTCATGTATTAGAAGGCCTGGAAGCAGTAAGGAAAAGGCCTGCAATGTATATTGGGGATATTAGTGAAAAAGGACTGCATCATTTGGTTTATGAAGTGGTTGATAATTCAATAGATGAAGCATTAGCCGGCCATTGTGACCGTATAGACGTTACAATAAATGAAGATGGATCCATAACAGTACATGATAATGGTAGAGGAATTCCTACAGAACTTCACGAAAAGGAAAAAAAATCTGCATTGGAAGTGGTTATGACCGTACTTCATGCAGGGGGTAAATTTGATAAAGACTCGTACAAGGTGTCCGGTGGGTTGCACGGTGTAGGTGTTTCTTGTGTAAATGCACTTTCATCGCTGCTTACAGCAGAAATACACCGGAATGGTAAAATACATGTCCAGGAATACTCGAAAGGAAAACCACTGGGTGATGTCAGGGAAACAGGTGAAACAAACAAAACAGGAACCCTGATCAGTTTCAAACCGGATAACGAGATATTCACCACGACTGAATATAAATTTGAAATACTATCCCAACGATTAAAAGAATTAGCTTTCCTGAATAAAGGGGTTAAATTAACACTCACGGACCAAAGGGAACTGGTTAAAGCCAATGGAGCTGATGATGATAATGGTGATGGTGATGAAGGCGAATACAGGTACGAGGAATTTCATTCTGAACGCGGCCTGGAAGAATTTGTAGAATACCTTGATAAAAGCCGTGAAAAGCTGATTGAAAAAACGATCCACATGGAATCCGATAAATATGAAGTCCCTGTAGAAATCGCGTTGCATTACAATACTTCATTCGGGGAAAATGTACATTCATATGCCAATAATATTAATACCATCGAGGGCGGAACACATCTTGCCGGTTTCCGGAGGGGACTCACGCGGACACTGAAAAATTATGCTGAAAAATCAGGAATGCTACAAAAAATGAAAGTAGCCATTACAGGTGATGATTTCAGGGAAGGCTTAACAGCTATAATTTCTGTAAAAGTAGCGGAACCCCAATTTGAAGGGCAAACCAAAACAAAATTAGGAAACTCGGAAGTGGTAGGCGCGGTAGACCAGGCTGTAAGCAGCATGCTTTCTAATTATCTTGAAGAAAACCCCAAAGATGCCAAGTCCATCGTGCAAAAAGTCATCATGGCCGCCAATGCACGATATGCTGCACGCCAGGCAAGAGAGATGGTGCAGCGTAAATCGGCACTCTCCGGGGCTGGATTGCCGGGTAAATTAGCCGACTGTGCCAGCAAAGACCCGACCGTGGGTGAATTATTCCTTGTCGAGGGTGATTCTGCAGGCGGTACAGCCAAACAGGGAAGAGACAGGAAGTTTCAGGCTATCATGCCATTGAGGGGAAAAATATTGAACGTGGAAAAAGCCCTTCAACACAAAATATTTGAAAATGAAGAGATCAAAAACATCTTTACTGCTCTTGGTGTAACCATTGGTACTGAAGACGACTCCAAAGCGCTTAACCTGGATAATATCAGGTATCATAAAGTCATTATCATGACAGACGCGGATGTAGATGGCAGTCATATTTCAACATTGATCATGACATTTTTCTTCCGTTACATGAATGAATTAATTCAATCCGGGTATCTCTATATAGCTACCCCGCCTCTTTATTTGATCAAAAGAGGTAAACAAGCAAGATATTGCTGGGGTGAGGAAGAACGGCACAAAGCAGTGCAGGAATTGGCAGACGGGAAAGAAGGAAGCGTGTCAATTCAACGTTATAAAGGACTTGGTGAAATGAATTCTGAACAATTATGGGAAACCACGATGAACCCCGAAACAAGACGTATGAAGCAGGTAACCATCGAGAGCGCCGCCGAATGCGACAGGATTTTTTCAATGTTGATGGGTGATGACGTGCAACCCAGGAGAGAATTCATACAAAACCACGCGAAATACGCGAATATAGACATATAGTATCACGGGGTGATGTTGTTCACGAGTAAACGTGGTGGAAAAAGGGATCGCCTTTTGTACTGCCGCTTGTTTGTTCCTTCATGCCTGCCAACATTGATACACGCGCGCTAAAAAATGCTCGTTTGAAATTGTAAACCGTGCATTATAGGACTTCGCGCCCCCGTGTCGAGCATCATGAACAAAACACGACTTCATGGACAAACACCACTTAATCACGTACACATGGAACGAACTGACATTCAATTACATAAAATACGACAACAATTTCAAAGCAATCCTGTTCAGGACCTGGAACATGTTTTAAACAACGAGTTTAAAAAAATCCCACGTGAAAAAATACATGGTAAGTCTGTCGGCATCGCCGCGGGAAGCCGGGGAATCAACAACATTCAACTCGTGATACAACGTCTGGCCAGTTTTTTGAAAGAACATGATGCCAGTCCCTTTATATTTCCTGCAATGGGTAGCCATGGTGGCGCAACTGCAGAAGGCCAGCTAAAGGTATTGAACGGGTTAGGAATTACCGAAACAGCCATGGGGTGCCCTGTAAAATCGTCAATGGAAGTGGTTGAATTGAATAATGACGGGATTGAAGCCCGCGTGTTCATGGACAAGTATGCTTATCAGGCCGACGGTATTATTTTGGTAAACAGGATAAAACCACATACCGCGTATCATGACACCTATGAAAGCGGTCTCGTGAAAATGGCTGTAATCGGCGCCGGGAAACACGCCCAAGCACTTGAAATACACGAGTATGGAGTGTATGGGTTAAAAAAAATACTTCCCCGTGTTGGTAAAAAAATCTTTGATTCCGGAAAGATCATAGGCGGAATCGCGATTGTTGAAGATGGATACGACCAGACCATGCATGTTGAAATGCTTCTTACACCGGATATTATGAAAAAAGAACCGGAATTACTGGCAATGGCAAAACAAAATATGCCATGCCTCCCCGTGAAAGACATTGATATTTTAATCGTGGATGAAATAGGGAAAAACATTAGCGGAACAGGCATTGATACAAATATAATAGGAAGAAATTATATTTATGGAGAACCCGAACCCGGGGGCGCCAATATAAACCAGTTGATATTACTCGGGCTAACTCCCGAGACCCAGGGCAATGCTGTTGGAGTGGGCCTGGCCGACATCATAACAGATGAATTATACCAAGCCATTGATTTTCAGAAAACATATGAAAACGTGTATACAAGTACATTCTTAACAAGAGCTAAAATCCCTGTAAAAACACCCGGCCTAAAAGAAGCATTGCACTACGCTTTTCGTGCCATAGGAAAGCATAAAAACGGCAATGAACGAATTATAAGAATTAAAAACACACTTCAATTAGAAGAAATACATGTTTCGGAAACTATATTACAGGAACTCCCCTGCAATACTCAAATAATAAGAAAAGATAACTGCCTGCTGGATAAAACCGGCAGACAAACACGGTTTTAGTATTTACAAATGATCAAATTGATATTGCAATCAAAAAATTAAAAAATCAATTGATTTTTATTTTTTTATCTAAAGATTCATTACTTTTGAATCATATATCAAAAATATATTTATGATGACACGAACAGGAAACATCTTTTTTTATTTTTTTTATTTTTGCTTATGAATCCGGGATTGATAAAATGAACATATAATATACTTAACCTGATCCCGGAATTTTTTCCGGGATTTTTTTTTATAATACAACATGTCGAATAACAATCATCAAAAAGGACAGGCACACAGGATTGCAATCCAGGGAGGATACGGGGCTTTTCATGAAACTGCTGCCATTCACTATTTTGAAGGGCAGGACATTGAAATCATTCCACGGGACACGTTCAAGGAATTGATGGTGAGCCTGAGAAAAAATGAAGCTGATTTTGGTATCATGGCCATAGAAAATAATATTGCCGGGAGCATATTACCCAATTATAAATTATTGACCGAATCGAACAAACGGATCATCGGGGAAATTTATATGCGTATAGAACAAAACCTGGTAGCTTTACCCGGACAAACGATTGATGACATTAAAGAAGTTTTTTCCCATCCAATGGCGATCTTACAATGCCAGGATTTTTTCGAACAATACCCGGGCATACGACTGATAGACAGCAATGATACAGCATTGAGTGCAAAAAAGATAAAAGAAGAAAAGCTGCAAGGCATCGGGGCAATTGCCAGTGCATATGCAGCAGATAAGTATGAACTGAACATCCTGGCTAAAGGCATTGAAACAAACAAGAATAATTACACGCGGTTTTTAATCCTGCAATACAATGATGAAAATTTAATAAAACCAAATGGAATCAATAAATCTTCTGTTCACTTTGCTTTAGCTCATCAGATCGGAAGTTTATCAAAGATTTTGTCCATTTTATCATTTTACGATATCAATTTGTCAAAAATCCAATCTATGCCGATCGTCGGGAGAGACTGGATTTATCAATTTTATATTGACCTGGACTTTGACGATTATGAACGTTATCGCCAGGCTATTGAAGCCATCAAGCCATTTACCAGCAATCTTGGTATTTTAGGTGAATACAAAAAAGGAAAATCAGTATTTTAAGCATTTGATATTAAAAAAGGGGTGTTAATATAACAGAAATCATATATCACGAATAAAAAAATAAATAATCATGGGTGTAAAACTTGAACTCGAGCCTATATCATATTTTGGAAAATCACCGGAACGGCCTATCGTCATTTCAGGCCCCTGCAGTGCAGAGACAGAAGAACAAGTGCTTGATACAGCCAGGGAGTTATCAAAACAGGGGATTCGTTTTTTCAGGTCAGGCATCTGGAAACCCAGAACACGTCCCAATGCCTTTGAAGGAGTTGGGGAAGTAGGTTTGCAATGGCTGAAAAAAGTGCAACAGGAAACAAAAATGTATACCATTGTTGAGGTTGCCAACGTGAAGCATGTATTTGAATCTTTAAAATATGGTGTGGATATGTTGTGGATAGGTGCCAGGACTTCTGCCAACCCGTTTGCAGTACAGGAAATTGCCGATGCATTGAGAGGAACAAACATACCCGTCTTTGTAAAAAACCCTGTAAACCCTGATGTTGAGCTATGGATTGGCGCACTTGAACGCGTTAACAGGGCAGGCTTAAAACAATTGGCTGCCATCCACCGGGGATTTTCTATATACGGGAAGAGCCTTTACAGGAATGATCCACAATGGCAGATTCCTATTGAGCTCAGGCGTAGAATTCCTGATTTACCAATATTCAGCGATCCAAGCCATATTTGTGGAAACAGGGAAATGTTGTATGAAGTGTCACAGGAATCAATGGACTTAAATTTTGAAGGATTGATCATTGAATCACATATTAACCCTGATAAAGCATTGAGTGATGCCAAACAACAAATAACACCGGCGGAACTCGGGAATTTAATAGATAAACTCGTTCTGCGACAACCTGAAATTAAAAAGAAGATGCTCATCAATATTGATGAATTAAGAAAACAGATTGACACGTATGACATTGAGCTTATTAATCTTCTGGACGAGCGTATGAAAATAGTGGATAAAATCGCGCGATATAAAAAAGAAAATAATATCACTATTTTACAAAGCTCACGATGGAATGAGATTCTTGAAGACCGTATGCAAAGAGCTCTTGAAAAAGGATTGAGCCAGGACTTAATCACCAAAGTATTCAAAGGAATCCACCAGGAATCCATTAACAGGCAAACAGAAATCATGAATCCGGATGAGCAGGAAACAAG
>CAYPTK010000184.1:0-5721 GCA_964413555.1 uncultured Bacteroidales bacterium
TAAGACTAATCCCATAACTAATAAAAAAGAGCTTACTGGATATGCGAAAGAGTTAAAAACTTTAATGGAAGCAAATGTGGTTAATGTTAAGGTTAATGGAAGCTCCACGGCACTTAAGTCGCTTTTTGATGAAGAGTTATTGAATGAATTATTAAACTTCGGAAAATTTATCGGGGAAGTCAGAGCTTAAGCGCTAAAATATAAATATATGGCGAATTCACTATGACCATTAAAAACTAAAAAAATGAAAATACATAAAGAGGGTTACAAAATTTGCATTGTAACATTTATAAGCTTAATCATTATAAATGGAATTGCATTTCATTTGTTCCCGAAATATTCTTTTGTTTTGTCTCTTCTCCTGCTTTTTTCTATATTTATAATCATATTGTTAGGTTTCTTTTTTTATAAACCCACCCGGGCATTACGTTTCGATAAAAATAAAATATATTCTCCTGCTGACGGAAAAATTGTAGCAATAGAAGAAACAAATGAAGATGAATACTTTAAAGAACGAAGAATACAGGTCTCCATTTTCATGTCTATCTGGAATGCACATATAAACTGGTCTCCTGTAGAAGGCATGATAAAGTATTATAAATATCACCCCGGGAAATTTTTAATCGCGAGAAATCCAAAATCATCCAGTTTAAATGAACGGTCATCCCTGGTTATTGAAACAGGGCCTAACATTCAGGTTATGGTCAGGCAAATTGCAGGGATGGTAGCCCGGAGAATTGTAACTTATGTTACCGGTGCAGGCCAAAATTTTAAACAGGGAGAAGAATTTGGATTTATCAAATTCGGCTCGCGGGTAGATATACTTTTACCCCTGAACACCCGGGTAAATGTTAAACTCGGTGATAAAGTCAGGGGATGCAAAACAACAATTGCCACGATCATCTGGATGCACCGGTTTTTCTACTCCATAATAATCTTAAATAAAGGTTTATATCCTTTCACTTCTCCAGAGGCATTATATGTTTCATAACCCAAGATAACAGAGTGAATTTTCTTGTACATTGTCCCTGTAGAAAAATCATAATACCAATCTTCCTTAAATTGCATTTTTCCTATATGCTCTCTTTTGTACTCAACATCAGCCTCAATTTCTTTTATCTCTTCAACAGATAACAACGTATTGGAGCTAAAGTCATACACTTTAAAGGTGTTATTGTAAATATTTTTAAATAATTTATCCAGGAAAGCCTGTTTGTTTAATCCTTTGAGGCATTCATTTTTCCACTTGTTGTTTTGGTCCGGGTTTTTTATGATCACGTCATAGATGATCGAATCAGCAAATAAGTAGGCCCCTTTCATACTATCCGGAATCCGGCCTGTCACCTCCGGTGAAACTTCTTGTAAAGACGGCCCTTGTTCTTTTGAAGGAACATCTTTTTTTACTTCATCTTTACATGTTGTAAAAGCAATCAGGATGGAAAGGGTCGCGGTTGTTAAAATTATTTTTTTCATTTTGTTTTTAATTTTAAGAATGTTAATTGATTTTTTATCATAATTTAACCATACTACCTGTTAAAACTTAGTTTTTGGCCTTTATATTGCCTGTTAATGAGCCCCTTGTCATATACCAAACACCCGTTTATCCATGTATTTATAACAGACGAGCGGAAGCTGACGCCTTCAAAAGGAGACCAGTTGCATTTATAAAGTATATTCTCTTTATTTACAGTCCATTTACGTTTGAGGTCTACCAGCACCAGGTCAGCAAAATACCCTTCACGGATAAAGCCCCTGTTTTTTATTTTCAGGATATCAGCAGGCGCGTGACACATTTTCTGAACGATTTGTTCAAGCGAAAAAACACCCTTAAAATAGTATTCAATCATAGCATGCAGGCTATGTTGAATCAAGGGCATGCCGGAAGGAACATTTAAATAATCCTGTTGTTTTTCATCATAAAGATGAGGTGCATGGTCTGTCGCGATCAAATCGAGGTGATTATTCCGTACTGCTTCTATCAAGGCATTTTGATCTGCTGTACATTTGATTGAAGGATTTACTTTCACGAGGTTTCCTAATGTATTATAATGATGTTCATTAAACGATAAATGTCCTATACATGCTTCTGCAGATAAATATTTATTTTTCACTTTCTCGTGTTGAACCAAGGCACATTCCTCCCTGGTTGTAACATGCAATAAATGCAAGCGGGCCTGATACCTGCAAGCCGTTTCAATGGCATATTCAGATGCTTTCATGCATGCCTCCCTGCTTCTTATATTTATATGTTCCCGTGGAGGAATTGCCCCGTGGTATTTCCCGGAATACAGTTCAATATCACGTTGAATAGTATCATTATCTTCTGCATGCACCATCACCGGCCCGTTCAAATTTTTCAATAGCATTTCAAATGCAGCGTTGTCTTCCAATAAAAGATCGCCTGTAGAAGCGCCCAAGAATACTTTGACCCCGGGAATATCGCTGGGGGGTATTTGCAGTAACCATTCTATATTGTGGTTCGTGGCCCCGGGATAAAACGCGTAATTCGTAATTGATGACCCAGAAGCGCGTTGATACTTATTGGACAACAATTCATTTGATATAGTGGGAGGATTGGTGTTGGGCATTTCGCAAACGGATGTAACCCCACCGGCAGCAGCAGCAGAAGATTCTGTAGAGATATCTCCCTTACGAGTCAACCCCGGTTCACGGAAATGTACATGCATATCAATAATGCCAGGCAATAAATAGTTTTCATTGCCATCGATAATTGGTATGCCCCGGGGGATGTTGTGTGAAGAATTTTCAGGGAAAATTTTTGCTATGTTTCCATCCTCGATCAGAATGCTGCCTTTGAAACACGCTCCTTCATTAACAATATGTATATTTTGAATAAACCAATGATTCATGTCTTTCATGTATATTTTCACGTCAGGTATTTTGAATCCAGATAGGCCAGTCCCAAGTGGGTAAACCGGGACACGGGGCATTTCTAATTCTTGTCATGTTCATTCATCCGTTTGGGATACGTTGTAAACAAGCTTCGAAGCCTCATACTCAACACGCCAAATAATGCTTCATTAAAAATCCCTTCACTCATTTTAGACTCTCCCTGTTTACGGTCAGTGAAAATAATAGGGACTTCCACGATATTGAACCCAAGTTTCCATGCCGTGTATTTCATTTCAATCTGAAACGCGTACCCTTTGAATTTGATTTTATCTAAGTCAATAGCATTCAATACCTTTCTGGAATAACATTTAAACCCCGCGGTCGTGTCTTTAATATTCATCCCTGTAATTAAACGAACATAAATTGAAGCGAAATATGACATGAGTACCCTGCCCATTGGCCAGTTCACCACGTTTACCCCTGATTTATAACGTGAACCTATTGCCACGTCTGCTCCCTGGTTCACGCAGGCATCGTGCAACCGGACTAAATCATCAGGATTATGTGAAAAATCGGCATCCATTTCAAAAATATACTGGTATCCCTGTTCAAGGGCCCATTTAAACCCTCTTATATATGCAGTGCCCAGGCCCTGTTTTCCTTCCCTTTGTATCAGGAAAAGCCTGTCCGGGTAGTCATTTTGCATTGATTCAATAATGCCCGCGGTTCCGTCGGGGGAGTTATCATCTATCACCAATACATGAAACCGATCGGTTAAAGAATAAATTTTTTCAATAATCCCCTGAATGTTTAAGCTTTCATTATACGTGGGTATGACAACAATACGCTCTTTCAAAATTTATAATTTTTCTGTTTATTTTAGCTTGTTGATTATAAATGTATAAAAATAAATGAATATTTTTAATTATAAAATAAATCTTATTTTTTCTTTCCCCATTTCAATACAATTAATTAAATTTCAACAAAATAAAACCAAAATCAACCCAAAAGGTAACATAAATCACCTTTTCATTTTACACGATTTTGTTTTATTTTATCAGTGAATTTTTTATTTTTGATGCAATAATTTGCTAATTAAAAAAATAACAAAAGATGACAAAAAAGGAAATTGTCGAGGAAATTTCCCGGAAAATTTCAGGAGAAAACAAAAAGGATATAAAAGCGATCGTTGAAGCTTTTATGGATTCTATCAGAGAATCAGTGGAAAAAGGAGACAAAGTCTATCTTAGAAAGTTTGGAACATTCAGACCTAAGAAAAGGATGGAAAAAAAGGCAAGGGTTATTTCTGAAAACAAAGAAATTATTATTCCAGAGCATTTTATCCCGGATTTTAAACCTTCTGCTGAGTTCAAAAGCAGTGTAAAGGATAAAGTTAAATAGTACCTGTCCATAATGTCAGTGTCCAGGCTATAAAGTCCGAATTCTAGGCTCGCGAAGATGGAAAAATAAGGAGTTTACTCACGTAAATGGATTGTTTTTCCATCGAGTATAACGAAGAAGTCGGACTGTATAGACGGACACTAAATAGTACTCGTTTAATGATCATCCTAATATAAAGAATCTGTTTGTCTCGACAGAGAACAGATTCTTTATTCACGGCAAATAATGCTAAAGATTTATTCATTTATTTATGCAGTTTTTCGTTTATGAATTACTGTAACAGAGATGTTATGCACTAAACCACGTGAAAAAATTATCTTTCCCCGGCTAGTAAACCCGGCCAGTACAGCGTATATTTATCTTCATTGACTCCCATCTGTTGCATCTTCAATTAAAGAAACACGCTTTCATTTATGCGCGTTTTATAAATTCTTTTAAAAATACAGGGACACCTTATGAGTATGCAAAGGTGATTCATAATAACTTTTTAAATTTCTAACGTAATATACTCAGTTTGAGGCTCAGGTATTACATCATACCTTTATCTATATTAACATGATTTTTATCTTCTTTTGAACCGTGCCATGATACTTTTTTGATAAATTTTATCTACCATAATATCGTCGCTCTGCGACTTTAAAAGTCCCGTAGAGTGAAACATTATATCAATATAAGTGATAGCTGATATTTTACATGTTTTGAATTATTTCAACCCAAATTATGTATTAGAACTTCGTAATGAGCATTAAAACTACTTCAAAACAATGCAATGCCTTGTTTTGAAGTAGTTTTAACGTGTAATAGATTTTCTAATGCATAATTTGGGTTTAATCGGACAGTATTGAAATTCTTCTTCATCGCCTGCTTACAATACAGAATTTGTATTTATATTTATTTTTTTCTTATTTTTAAAAAATTATTTTTTGTCAAACAAAAACCATACTCATCATGAATAAAAAATTTCAATTTATCGTATTTGGTGCCATGATTTTCTTCATTGCAATTCAGTCCATGAATTTATTCAAATCGAATGAAAGCACCATCGTGCATACAATGGGCCTGTCGGGTATATTCCAGGGTTCAGGAAACAACACGAGCCAGGATGAAAATACGATGCTCCGTAAAGACATGAATGAATTGCGGGCAATGCTGACAGACATAAAACATGACGTGGATAACATGAAATCGGATTTAGTGGGCCTGCAAAGCAAATTCAGCGAAAATAACAATGAAAAAATCACGAAACAGATTGATGAGATGGAATCAACACTGGAAAACATTTCATTTGACCTGTACCAAAATGATAATGCATCCAACGAGAGCCTCATCGGCCCCTTAATGCAAAACATGAAACAAATGGAATCCGATATAAACCGGGTGAACAATGATCTGTATCATGAAAACAACTGGGAAGCAGTCCCCGCGAATAACGGGCTTATCGGGTGGGTGAAAAAAATTGATAAAAAA
>CAYPTK010000185.1:0-5667 GCA_964413555.1 uncultured Bacteroidales bacterium
TAAGTCGTTAAAATATAATTCCTCTTTGTTGTCTCCATCGGCATGCACACCGCATGTCTGGGTGAAAACAAATTCACCGATCAATGGTTTGTTGGTTGGAATGCGGATCCCGGAAAATGACTCCACCAGTTTACTGATCAGGTTGAGTTTACTTTCATTGATGTTCATTCCACAGTTCATATGGTCTTTGAGTATGGCAATGACACTTGACAATGGAACATTGCCTGCTCGTTCTCCCAACCCGTTTACCGTGGTATGGATGCATTGTATGCCGGCTTTAACAGCCGAGTAAACATTGGCTGTAGCCAGGTCATAATCATTATGAGGATGAAAATCAAATGCCAGGCCGGGATACTTGTCTACCATTTTTTTGCAATACTCGTAGGTGGTATCCTGATTTAAAATACCCAACGTGTCAGGGAGCATGAAATTTTGTATTGGTTCTTTTTGCAAGTGCTCCATGAGCATGTCAATATACCCTGGTGAATCCTTCATCCCGTTCGACCAGTCTTCAAGATATACATTGATATTCAGCCCGTTTTCACGTGCATACTGAATGGCTTGTTGTATATCAGATAAATGTTCCCTCGGGTTTTTTTTGAGTTGTTCTTTTGCATGTTTTTCCGAACCTTTGCATAATAAATTCACAGTTTTGCCACCAGCTGCCATGATCCAGTCAATGGATTTGGTCCCGTCAATAAACCCCAAAAATTCGATTTTATCAAGAATACTATTCTCTTCAGCCCATTGACATATATGTTGGGCTGCACGAAATTCTCCCTCGGAAACCCGTGCAGAACCGATCTCGATACGGTCTACTTTTACTTCTTCCAAAAGAATTTTGGCGATATTTAGTTTTTCCGTTTCAGTAAAAGAAACCCCGGATGTTTGTTCTCCATCCCGCAGGGTTGTATCCATTATTTGTACGTGGCATTTGGTTGTTGTCATGGCAAATATTTTTTATCCCACAGAATAAGGGTTTTTAAATGCTTTGATCTTATCTTTCATGGTCAATACATAGTCAATGTCATCCAATCCTTTTAATAAGCATTCTTTTTTATATGTATTGATTTCAAACTGCTCTTTTTCTCCTGTTTTCACGAGTTCTAATACCTGGTTTTCCAGGTCAACATTTAAATTGGTGCCAGGGTCTTCATGAATCGCGTTGAAAATTTTTTCTAAAAATTGTTCGGATATCTGTACAGGCAGTACACCATTATTCAATGCATTGTTTTTAAAGATATCTGCAAAGAAGCTGGATACTACTACACGGAAACCGTATCCATGAATAGCCCAGGCAGCATGTTCACGGCTGGAGCCACTACCGAAGTTTTTCCCGGCAACCAATATTTTACCTTTGTATTTTGGGTCATTTAGAACAAAGTCTTTTTTAGGGTTACCGTCTTTATCATACCTCCAGTCGCAAAATAAATTATCTCCAAAGCCTTCACGCGTGGTGGCTTTTAAGAATCGTGCAGGGATGATCTGATCTGTATCTATATTTTCATATGGAAGAGGCACAGCCGTGCTTTCTAATGTTTTGAATTTTTCGATCGCCATTGTTTGTTGTTTTTTAAGTTAAGAAAATCAATCCATTAATTCCCTGGGGTCTGTGATTTGACCTGTTACAGCAGCAGCTGCTGCTACCAGTGGGCTTGCCAGGATGGTACGGGAACCCGGCCCCTGGCGTCCTTCAAAATTCCTGTTTGATGTTGAAACAGCATATTTCCCTTCCGGTACTTTATCTTCATTCATTGCCAGGCAAGCAGAACACCCTGGTTGACGGAATTCAAATCCGGCTTCTTCAAGGATTTTTACCAGTCCTTCTTCCTGGGCTTGTTTTTCAACCAGTTTGGAACCGGGAACGATCCACGCGGTCACGTTGTCTGCTTTTTTTCTTCCTTTTACCAAATCTGCAAATTCCCTGAAGTCTTCTATTCGTCCGTTTGTACAACTTCCAACAAAGACATAGTCAATTTTTTTACCTGCCATTGGCTCGCTTGGATTGAATCCCATGTATTCTAACGATTTTTTAAAAGAGCCTTTACTGCTGTCAGGAATATCGGATTCAGCAGGGATTTTTCCCGTGATGCCCATGCCCATTCCCGGGTTGGTTCCAAAGGTTACCATCGGTTCTATGTCATTGGCATCAAACGTGTATTCAGTGTCGAATACAGCACCATCATCCGTGTATAATTGTTTCCATTTTTGTACTGCTTTGTCGAATTTATCACCCTTGGGGGCAAATTCACGACCTTTTAAATAATCGAACGTGGTTTGATCCGGGGCAATGAATCCTCCTCTCGCTCCGCTCTCTATGCTCATGTTGCTCACGGTCATGCGTCCTTCCATTGACAGGCTTTTTATGGCCGGGCCTGCATATTCAATAAAATGGCCGGTACCACCGCTTGTTGACAACTTCGAGATAATATAAAGGATCAGGTCTTTCGAGGTGACGCCTTTTTGAAGTGTTCCATTGACAGTGATCCGCATTTTTTTAGGTTTGGGCTGTAATATGCAATGCGTGGCAAGTACCATTTCTACTTCACTGGTACCAACACCAAATGCAACAGCGCCAAATGCACCATGAGTTGACGTGTGGCTGTCGCCGCAAACAATCGTAAGGCCTGGTTGTGTAATGCCTAATTCAGGCCCTACCACGTGCACGACACCCTGGTAAGGATGGTTCAGTCCAAAATGGAGAATCCCAAATTCACCGGCATTTTTTTCTAAAGTTTTGACTTGTGTCCTGGAAAGTTCTTCTTTTATTTCCAGGTGTTGGTTCAGCGTGGGAACATTGTGGTCTGGTGTAGCCACGGTGTCTTCTTTTGTAAATACATCAAGGCCACGGTTTCTGAGTCCTTCGAATGCCTGTGGACTGGTTACTTCGTGTACAAAGTGTTTGTCAATGTACAACACGCTGGGGCCGCCTTCTATCTGTGATATCACGTGGCTGTCCCAAATTTTGTCAAATAATGTTTTTGCCGCCAAAGTCTGTTTAATTTAAAAAGTTAAACCATATAAAATAAAAAAACCATTCTTACATTTTGGCAAGAATGGTTTTTTAATCTTTTTTAGCATATACCATTCTCACCTGGGAAATTGAATAATTATACCAGCAAGTAATAAAATGTCAATAATGATGAATGATATATTGCTTAAGTGTCTCATTGATAATTTTATATATAAGTTGTGTTATTTTTTGACTTGTTTTGGTTCATCTACAGATGCAAAAATATAAAAATATGGATAAAAAGAAAAAAATATTTGTTATTTATCATTTGAATAAACAGGAGTTACACGATTGTTTATTCATTCTCCATTGCTTCTACAATTTCATCTGTAATTTCGAGGTTGTGAAATACCTGCTGTACATCTTCATCTTCTTCAAACTCATCAATAATCTTTAATGTTTTGATGGCTTCTTCTTTATCCAGTGCTTTTGTTGTAATTGGAATCCTTTTTAATTCTGCATTTTCGGTTTCTATGTTCATTTCTTCCAGTTTTTTCTGAACACTCCCGAAATTTTCAAGAGATGTTGTCAGGATAAAATATTCTTCATCAGACTCAAAGTCGTCAATCCCTGCATCAATCATTTCCAGTTCAAATTCTTCCGGGTTTATGTCTTCATTGACAGGTATGGTAAATACTCCTTTTTGTTCGAATTGAAAGCTTAGTGAACCTTTGGTGCCCAAATTGCCGCCCCGTTTGTTAAATATGGCACGTACAGAACTAACAGTCCTGTTTTTGTTATCTGTAAGACATTCCACTATAACTCCTATGCCATGAGGTAAATACCCTTCATAGGTTTCTTTTTCGAGGTTACTGGGGTCTTTTTTTGCTTTGTTAATCGCTCTCTCGATGTTATCCTTGGGCATGTTTACCCCTTTAGCGTTGTTTATTGCCGTTCTTAACTGCGCGTTGGTCGTTGGGTCTGTATCACCACCCGCGTCTTTAATAGCTATTTCAATTTCTTTCGTGACACGTGAAAAAATTTTGGAACGCTTTGCATCTGCTGCACCTTTTTTGCGTTTTACTTTCGACCATTTATTATGTCCTGCCATAGTTAATGATATTTTAATGATAAAGTGCAAACGATTCTCATCTCAGATGTATGAAATTTTAATTATGTTTCTGCATTGCATCTGTTAAAGTAGAATGGTTTGCTTCGGTTAAAACATTTTATAAATGCAAAAATATAAATAATCTTTAATTTTTCTATGGCATTGAACGGACGCGCGTGTCAAAGAATTTTACATTGCACGGTTCATAACTTAAACTTTATTATTTTTGCATTCAGAAAAAGTTGAAACAAATACTAAATAAAGAAAGAAAAAGTGCAATCAGAACAAAAACCAATATTTTTTTTTATTGAAACCTATGGCTGTCAAATGAATGTAAATGACAGTGAGATTTTAACAGCTTTGATGAATCAGGAGCAATACCATGTCACAGATGATATTGACCAGGCAGGGATCGTGTTAATGAATACATGCGCGGTCAGGGAAAATGCAGAAAAGCGGGTATTGGGAAGGATTGATCATTACAAACAATTGCGGAAAAAGAAGCCTGATTTGATGATAGGCGTGATCGGGTGCATGGCTGAACGGATGAAAGAAACATTGTTTGAAAAGGGAGTTGACCTGGTAGCAGGTCCTGATGCATACCGTGACGTGCATAAACTACTCGAACTAATTCAAGGCGGTCATTCTACCGCGATCAATGTCGAGTTGTCCAAAGAAGAAACCTATGATGATGTGATTCCTGTCCGTTTAGGAAAAAATAATGTTTCAGCTTTTATATCCATCATGAGGGGATGTGATAATTTTTGTTCTTATTGCGTGGTGCCTTATACAAGAGGGCGAGAACGCAGCAGGGACATTAACAGCATTATTAATGAAGTAGATCATTTGATTGAGCATGGGTATAAGGAAGTGACCCTGCTCGGGCAAAATGTAAATTCATATGCATGGAAAGATGATCAGGGGAAAATGATCAATTTTCCGGGATTGATTGAAAAGGTAGCCCAGAGATCGAACGAGTTGCGCGTGCGGTTTGCAACGTCGCACCCCAAAGATATATCTGATGAGCTATTGCACGTGATAGGGGCATATCCAAACATTTGTAAGCACATTCATTTGCCTTGCCAATCAGGAAGCAGTCGTGTACTTAAACGCATGAACCGTAAATACACGCGTGCATGGTATCTCGACAGGATTGAAGCGATCAGGAATATAATCCCGGGATGTTCAATTACAACAGATATTATTTCAGGTTTTTGTGGAGAAACAGAACAAGACCATCAGGAAACCCTTTCACTTATCCGGGAAGTAAGTTTTGATTCTGCATTTACATTCAGGTATTCAGTACGCCCGGGTACACTTGCAGAAAATAAATATGCCGATGATGTACCGGAAGAAGTCAAAATAAAACGTTTGAACGAGATAATATCGTTGCAGCAGGATGTATCAAGAGAAAACAATCGGGCGATGTTGGGAAGGGAAGTCAACGTGTTGATTGAAGGGACTTCGAAACGGTCAGAAGATCAATACATGGGCAGGACATCACGAAATAAACTTGTCGTGTTTCCCAAAACGTGTCAACAGCCTGGAGAATATGTTAAGGTAACGATCAGGGATGTTTCTTCGGCTACATTGATAGGAGAAT
>CAYPTK010000186.1:0-5569 GCA_964413555.1 uncultured Bacteroidales bacterium
AGCAGGTTGCTTCCCGTGGTAAGCACCCCGTGATTCTCCATTAACACGGTAGGGCTTTTTATAGCAGCATTTGAAACCAATTCTGCCAGGTTATCACTACCCATTACAGCATACGGGGCGGTTATCGGGTTCCCCACTATTGCCCTGGCCTCTGCAATAAGGGATGTATTAATATTTTTATTCATAGCAGTAAAGGTAGTCGCCATGATTGGATGCGCGTGGATAATCGCTTGTATTTCAGGGATGGCTTTGTATATAAATAAATGCAGGTTAGTTTCTATACTTGGAGTTAATTGAGGAGTATAATTTTGGCCATCCATATCCATTACAGCTATTTGATGTTGTTGTAAACGTGCTTTATCCAGCTTTGACGGAGTAATCAATACTTTGTTATCAGGCGTTTTTGTACTGATGTTACCACCGGATGTTGTAGTAAGGCCCATTTGGTATAGCCTGCGCATGAAATAAGCGACTTCAGATTTATCTTTTAGCAATTCCATTCGTATCGTTATTTAAATAATTAGCTTACAATATCTTTTACTCCATTAAGTATATAATGAGGGAAATAAGGGTATTTGGTGATTTGTTCTTTTGTTGTTATCCCGCTCAATACCAAAGAAGTATCTATTTCAGATTCAATTCCGGCAATGATATCTGTATCCATTCTGTCACCAATTATTATGGCTTCATTGCCTGTACAGTCAATTTTTTTCAAAGCAATTCTCATCATCAGAGGATTAGGCTTTCCAACAAAATAAGCACTCGTTCCGGTTGCTATTTCTATCGGGGCAATAAGAGCCTTTGTCGCGGGAGCCACCCCGTCTTCTACAGGGCCTGTTACATCAGGATTCGTGCCTATCAACCGTGCACCTCTTAAAACCAGGTTGATGGCTTTTTCTATCTTTTCATAGCTGTATGTTCTGGTTTCACCTACAACTACATAATCAGGATCGACATTATTCATGGTATAGCCCACGTCATATAAAGCGTTTATAAGCCCGGCTTCGCCTATAATATATGCATTTCCATCTGGTTTTTGATGTGAAAGAAAACTGGCAGTAGCTAATGCACTCGTGTAAAACACGTTTTTATCCAAATCAATGCCCAGGCGTAATAGTTTCTCGCGTAATTCCCGCGGGGTCCTTTCACTTGAATTAGTGAGGAACAGGAATTTTTTATTTTCTGCTATAAGCCAGTCTATAAAATCTTTGACACCCGGGAGCAGTTTATCCCCATGATAGATGACACCATCCATGTCACAAATAAACCCTTTTTTTTCTTTAATAACCTCAATAGTTTTTTTATCCATAATTTAAGTTTTCATTAGCATTATAGTTCCCACCTCGCGGCCGGTTCAATATTTTGTTCGGTAAATTCGCGGTTTAAATATTTATAGTATCCTGTAATAGCCACCATGGCAGCATTATCCATTGTATATTTTATCTCGGGAATGAAAACAGACCATTTTCTTTCTTCCTTTTCTTTTAATAATGCATCGCGTAATCCTGAATTCGCGGCAACTCCACCGGCTATAGAAATAGTATTAATGCCTGTTTTTCGAGACGCGAGGACAAGTTTTTTCATTAGAATTTCTATGATTGTATGTTGCAATGATGCACACAAATCATGAATATTCTTTTTGATGAAATCATCATCATGTTTTAGTTGATCGCGTAAAAAATATAAAAATGATGTTTTCAGGCCACTAAAACTATAATCAAGTTCTTTAATTGATGGTTTATTAAATGAAAACGCGTTGGGATTTCCTTGTTGAGCATATTTATCTATTACCGGCCCCCCGGGGTATGGCAAGCCCATCACTTTTGCACATTTGTCAAAAGCTTCACCTGCAGCATCGTCTATTGTATTTCCAATAATTTCCATTTGAAGATAATCTTTTATGACCATTATCCGCGTATGCCCACCGGAAACCAAGAGCCCGATAAATGGGAATTCAGGTGGAGTAAAAGAGGGCGTATTCTCTTTTTTAATGAAATGAACCAGCACGTGTGATTGTAAATGATTTACTGCTATTAATGGTATGTCACGGGCAACAGATAACCCTTTAGCAAATGAGGTGCCAACCAATAATGACCCCAACAACCCCGGCCCCCTGGTGAAAGCAATAGCATCAATGTCTTGTAACGATTTGTTGGCTTGCTTTAATGCAGTATCTACTACAGGCACTATGTTTTTTTGATGTGCCCTTGATGCCAACTCCGGAACCACACCCCCGTATGACTTATGAACTTCCTGGTTTGCTATACTATTCGACAATTCATATTCGTTAGTAAATACAGCAGCGGAAGTATCATCGCAAGACGATTCAATACCTAAAATGGTGATATTATTCATTATTTTTATTGATTTATCAACATTTTTATTTCTTTTGCGTACAAATTAATGGAATAGAAATGTTTACACTTATTCCAATAAATTATTTTTTGATTTGAAGATAACTGAAAATTCATACAAAACTATAAAAAAAGCATTAAAAGTAAGTTTTACGATATTGGGAATATTTATATTCCTTGTAACGGGGGGGTACTTTGCTTTAAATAACCAGACGGTTCAAAACAGGATTGTTGACCGGTTAAGCAGTTCTGCTTCAGAAAATCTTGATGCCAATATTAATATTGGTTCTGTAGATTTTTCATTGTTTAATAAATTTATTTTCAAAAATGTTCTTATTGAAGAACCAAACGGGGACACGATATTGTATGGGAATCATTTGAGCACGAATCTGAAACTGATCAATTTCTTAAAAAAAGAAATCACACTTAATAAAATACTGCTGGATCAGGCCCGGGTACACTTTCATGTAGATTCCAATAATACCTTAAATATTCAATCGATTGTTGATGCTTTAAAACGAAAAGATACTACAAAGCAAAGATGGAAATTTGTTTTCCGGGATGTTCATCTAACGAACTCTTCATTCCAATACACTAAATTTAATTTGAATACTGATTCTTCACGGCAGGGGATTGATTTCAAAAATTTATATTTGGAGCATTTAAATATCATTGCCGAAGATTTTCATAAAACAAGGGAACCCCTTACATCTTTTTTTGTTAAAAAGATGAATTTTAAAACTCCCAACGGGTTTATTGTAAAGAACATTACCTCACGAATACATATCGGGCCTGAAAAATTTGAATTTGCAGATGTAAATGTAATCACCCCATCGTCTGATATACAATGCGAACAATTATCATTTACACATGATTCATGGAAAGACTGGAAAGCAAGACGTTTTTTCGAATACGTGGACATACACATGAATTTAAACAAATCAAAAATAAATTTGGATGAAATGGGGTTTTTTATCCCGGGAATTAAGGGCTATCAAAAAGATATCCGTTTATCCGGAGTTTTTGATGGATGCATAAGTAATTTAAAAGGGAGAAATTTTGAACTCCTCTTTGGAGAAAAATCCAAAATCCTGTCCGATTTTTCATTTAAAGGATTGCCAGACATAAATAATGCATATATTTACCTCGATGTACAAAAAATTGCAACCTCGGTTGATGATATAAAAAATGCCCAACTGGAACAAGTCATTGGAAAAAAAATATCCTTACCGGATGAGCTCGAAAATCTTGGCACGATCCAGTATAAAGGTGCTTTTACAGGGTTTGTTAATGACTTTGTAGCATATGGTACAATTTATACCGACATTGGTACAATTTCAACTGATATCTTATTAAAACCAGATGAAGACGGGGTTCTCCAGTTCAAAGGAGATATTGAAGCCAAGCCGCTAAAATTAGGGAAATTAGTAAACCAGGAGGAGGTTTTAAGTGATATGTATATTGATATGCACGCGAATGGATATATCCAAAAAGACAATAAAATAAAAGCATTTGTTTCAGGAGATGTTCATCGTATCAAAATTAATGATTATTGGTATAACAATATAACAATCAAAGGTGTTGCCACGAATAAAACATATGATGGTGTACTTTCTGTACATGATAAAAACCTTAACCTTGAGTTTAACGGGAAAGTAGATTTTTCTGATAAATTACCGTTTTTTGATTTTCAAATGCAAGTAGATAGTGCCGATTTATATGCATTAAACATTGATCAATCTGATACACTTTCCAGTACTTCATTTATGATTCAGACAAAATTTACTGCCACGGATACGTCACGTATTAACGGGTTGGCTAAAATTAGTTATGCAAATTTTGTCAATTCAGACAAAGAACTAAATCTTGAAAATATTGTTTGCTACAGTGTAGAAGGAGATAAAAAACAGCAATTAATTTTTGATTCTCCTTATTTTGAAGGAAAACTAACAGGACAATACAGTTTATTAGGCCTTCCTGTATCATTGAAACGATTTGTGAATCATTATTTGCCATCACTTCAAACGAATCCACGTGGACAAACTGAAAAATTGTATTTATCCGTTGAATTTACAAACTCTGAAAAAATCTTCAATTATTTTTTTAGCAATTTTATTATATCCAACGGGACAAAGGTAAACGCTTTTTATCAGCCTGGAATATACAACCTTGACCTTAACCTGGAAAGTAATAAATTGATTTTTGGGAACGTTGCAATGAATGATTTCTCTATTGACATCCAAACAGATCCACGATATATCAATTTAAATGCAATGAGCAGTACAATTGAATATAACAATAAACTTATACTTGAACAATTTATATCAAAAAACAGCATTCATGAAGATAGCATAAAGACTGAAATTCAATGGAATAAACTGGATACGAACATGCCTGGTGGTCATTTTCAGTTTCTTGGAACATTCGCTCGAACGTCCGATAAACCTGTTCTTAACATTGAAGTGTCTCCTTCTTTTATTCATGAGCGGAGTTACCGGTGGGATATATCTCATAGCATAATAAACATCGATACCTCGACAATACATGTTGAGGACCTGATGATCTCTGAAAAGAACCAATTGATAAAACTCGACGGAACAATATCTGAAAATCCGGAAGATGAATTGATCCTTGATGCCCAAAATTTTTCATTATCCCATATCAATGCATTATTAAAATCAAATAAATTTTTATTATCAGGAGAATTAAACGGACAAGCGATCTTATCCGAATACTATACCAATTCAATTTTTGAATCGCAACTTGATATATCTAACATGAAAGTGAATAACGAAAATCTTGGAAATTTAACAATTTCTTCGCGGTGGAGTGATGAAGATAAAATTTTATATTTTAACGCGTTGTCTCAACACGCGATAACTAATTTTGATTTTGTAGGCAGGTATATTCCAGGCCGGGGATTTATTGATTTAAAAGCACAATTAAATGAGGTGCCTATAACATTAATGGATCCTTATTTGCAAAAAATATTTTCTGAACTTGAAGGGACGATTTCCGGCCCGCTTGAGTTTATTGGGAACATAAGGAATCCTAAGTTAAATGCCGATTTTGAACTTTCTGACTTCTCTTTCAAGGTAGATTATCTGAATACAAGCTACCGGTTTAACGATGAAATAAAAATAAGAAATAATAAAATTTTATTTGATGACATTAACATACACGACCGTTATAATAATATCGCGGGAGTTCACGGG
>CAYPTK010000187.1:0-5515 GCA_964413555.1 uncultured Bacteroidales bacterium
GGCCATGCTAATTTTTTTCCACTCTCGGGGATGATTATAATTGGAAAAAAGGGATAGAGGTATAGCGTAAAGGCATGAAAATACACATTCCCTTTCTTTCTTATATTTACAAGTATCCCCCTACGCTTTCAGTTCATTGTCAATTTGTTTGGCAGCTTCTTTGGCATTGGCCATGGCATTGACTACCAACGATGCACCACGGGCAGCATCTCCGGCAGCATAGACCTTTGGTTTAGACGTGTGAAAATGTTCGTCTGTTTTAACATTTCCCCGTTGATCGTATTCAACCCCCAGTTTATCGAGCAGCCCTTTATGTGTGGGATGTAAAAAGCCCAGCGCTAAAAATACCAGGTCAGCATCAAAAAGATGTTTTTTGTCTTGTTGCTTATGCATGTTCATTTTCCCGGAATCATCTATTTTCCAATCCACTTCCACGGCTTCTACTTGTTTTACTTTTCCGTCCTCACCAATGAACCGTTCCGTGGCTATGCCCCAGTAGCGCTCACATCCTTCTTCATGTGAAGTGGATGTTTTGAGTAGTTTTGCATAATAGGGCCACGGGTTGTCATCCGTGCGCGCGGAAGGTGGTTGTGGCATGATCTCTATCTGATTCACGTGTTTTGCACCCTGGCGATTGGCCGTACCCACGCAATCGGAGCCGGTGTCGCCTCCACCTATGACCAGCACTTTTTTATCTTTTGCATCAATCAATTCATCATCCGGAATTTTTATGCCTTTCAGGAATTTATTTTGTTGTGATAAATAATCCATGGCATAATGAATTCCTCCCATGTCTCTTCCTTCAACAGGCAGGTCTCGGGGGTATAAAGCGCCGATTGTAATGCAAATGGCATCATATGTTTTCAATAATTCATCTACAGGAATATCTTCACCTATCATAGTATTGGTGCGAATCTCAAGGCCTTCCTGTTCAAGTATCCTCATCCTCCGGTCTATGATGAATTTATTGAGCTTGAAATCAGGTATTCCATACCGTAAGAGCCCCCCGGGCGAATCATCTTTTTCAAATAACGTGACGTTGTGCCCGGCTTTATTCAGGTCATCGGCACAAACCATTCCTGCCGGCCCGGCGCCAATCACGGCTACTTTTTTACCGGTACGTTTTTCAGGTGGTTTGGGTTTTACATACCCTTCATTAAATGCTCTTTCGACAATTGCTACTTCATTTTCCCTGATGGTAACCGACTCGTTATACCTTCCTAGTACACACGAATGTTCACATAGTGCAGGGCAAATCCTCCCGGTAAATTCAGGGAAATTATTGGTGGATTGAAGGATGTTAAATGCCTCTTTCCATTCGCCCCTGTACATGGCATCCTGGAATTCGGGGATCAGGTTCCCGAGCGGACAATGCCAGTGACAAAAGGGTACGCCACAATCCATGCAGCGTGCAGCCTGCCTGATCCGGTCTTCCGTGTTTAATGTCTGTTCTACTTCTCCAAAGTCCCTTACACGCTCTTTAACAGAACGATTCCCTGCTTCTTTACGATTATATTTTATGAATCCTTTTGGATCTGCCATAATTCAAATTTTTAATTTACAAAATTGACAACACCTACTCTTGTTCTAACTCCTTTATCTTCGAATTTATTTCCTGAATTTTTTGTTCTTCAAGAATTTTCTTGTATTCAAATGGAATCACTTTGATGAATTTACTTTCATAATCTTCCCAATGATCAAGTATTTCTGTTGCTATATCACTTTGGGTGTATTTCAGGTGGTGATTAATCATTGTTTTCAATTCATTGATGTCTTCTCTCGTGTCGAGCAACGACAATTCTACCATTTCCATGTTGCAGAAGTAATCGAAGTTGCCTTCCAGATCAAGAACATAAGCAATGCCACCGCTCATTCCAGCTGCAAAATTTCTTCCTGTACTGCCCAGTATCACCACTCTGCCACCTGTCATATATTCACATCCATGATCCCCGACGCCTTCTACAACGGCTTTCGCACCACTGTTACGTATTGCAAAGCGTTCGCCGGCCAGCCCGTTCACGTATAATTCACCACTGGTTGCTCCATATAAAGCCACGTTTCCTATGATCACGTTCTCGTTGGCTATGAATGGAGATTCTTCGGGTTTTTTCACTATAATCTTTCCGCCAGACAATCCTTTGCCAATATAATCATTGGAATCACCTTTCAAATGAAATGTTACCCCATTTACAAGAAAAGCTCCAAAACTTTGTCCGGCAGAACCTTCAAAGTTTATATTGATCGTGTCTTCCGGCAACGCGTTGATGCCTTTTTGTTTTGATATTTCACCAGACAACATGGCACCTGTAGTACGGTCAATATTGGTGATGTTTTTTTTGAGGTGGATAATCTTTCCGTCCATCGCGGGGGTTGTTTCTTTGATCAGCTCCCTGTCCATTACCGAATCAATATGATGGGTCTGCGTTGTCTTTTGAGAAATAGGAAACTGTGCAGCTTCTTTTTTGGGAAAATATATGATCTTAGAAAAATCAAAATTGGCTGCCTTACCTTGTTTAATATCAGGATTTACATATAGCAAATCTGTTCTGCCAATGAGGTCTTCAAATTTATGTATTCCTGTTTCTGCCATGATCTCCCGTATTTCCCGTGCCAAAAACTGAAAATAATTCACCAGGTAATCGGCTTTACCCAGGAAACGTTTTCTTAATTTTTCATCCTGTGTTGCTACACCAACAGGGCACGTGTTGAGATGACACTTGCGCATCATCACGCATCCCAGTACCACGAGAGCCGATGTTCCAAAACCAAATTCATCAGCTCCTAACAGTCCTGCCAGTACAACATCCATTCCTGTTTTAAGCTGTCCGTCAGTTTGTAGTCTCACTTTGCCCCTGAGGTTGTTTAATACAAGCGTTTGTTGAGTTTCAGAAAGTCCTATTTCCACGGGTAGTCCCGCGTGTTTAATGGAGCTGACAGGGCTGGCACCGGTTCCTCCTTCATATCCGCTGATCAGGATTCTGTCTGCCGTGGCTTTGGCCACCCCGGCAGCAATGGTGCCCACGCCTGTTTCTGAAACGAGTTTTACACTTATTTCTGCATTGGGGTTTACATTTTTTAAATCGAAGATGAGTTGTTTTAAATCCTCAATCGAATAAATATCATGATGTGGGGGAGGGGAAATCAACGTGATCCCGGGTGTTGAATGCCGTGTTTTGGCAATGACTTCATTTACCTTATGTCCCGGAAGTTGTCCTCCCTCACCGGGTTTAGCTCCTTGTGATATTTTGATTTGTATCTCGTCGGCATTGACAAGATAATAATTGGTTACTCCAAACCTTCCCGAAGCCACTTGTTTGATGGCACTCCGTGGATTATCACCGGATGGCAGTGGAGTAAAACGTTCAGGATCTTCGCCTCCTTCGCCCGTGTTGCTCCGGGCACCGATCCTGTTCATGGCAATGGCCATGGTTTCATGTGTTTCGCGGCTGATGGAACCGAAAGACATGGCCCCGGTAACAAACCTCTTCATGATTTCACTAGCCGGTTCTACCTCTGAAATGTCAATAGGATTGGATTTGATTTTAAAATAATCACGTATAAATAATGGGTCCGATATTTTCTTGTTGTTGATCTGATCAGAAAACTCTTTAAATTTTTTATAATCACCTGTTTTGGTTGACCATTGTAATAGGCCGATAGCTTCGGGTGACCAGGCATGTTTTTCCTTGTCTCGCCTGTATTTATAGATTCCATAACCAGGTAAAATGTCATCTTTCCCGTTTGGTTCAAATGCTTTTTGATGAGGTTGAATGGTTTCACGGACTATCTCATCCAGCCCGATGCCCCCGATCCGTGAGACAGTCCCTTTAAAATATTTATCAATTACATCATTATTAATCCCTAATGCTTCAAATATCTGGGCTCCCCTGTAGCTTCTCAGGGTAGACGTGCCCATTTTAGATAATATTTTGAGTACACCTTTATTTACTGCATTGATATAATTTTTTTCTGCTGTTTCCTGATCTACTTGAATTTTTTGATGTTTGATGAGGTCGGCGATGATGGCATAGCTCATGTACGGGTTAACAAGGCTCGCGCCAAATCCGAATAATAATGCAAAATGCATGACTTCCCTTGCTTCTGCTGTTTCAACTATAATCGCCACTTGCAGCCGTTTTCTCTTTTTGATCAAATGATGATGTACAGCAGAAACGGCAAGTAATGAAGGGATGGGTGCTTTTTGTTTCGTGATGCCCCTGTCTGATAATATGATGTAATTATTTCCTGCATCTACTGCTTCTTCTGCTTCCAGACATATTTTGTCAATCGATTTTTCCAGACCTTTATGTCCCTGGCCGGCTGGAAAATGCATGGAAATGCTTTGGTTGGCAAATCCTTTGTATTGTAAAGATTTTATAATGGAGAGTGTTTTGTTTGTAACAACAGGGTCTGTAAATTTTATCATTTTGCAATGTTCGGGAAATTCCTCCAGCAGGTTCTTTTTTAATGACCCGATATACCCGGTGAGAGTCATCACCAGTTCCTCCCTTATCGGGTCTATAGCCGGGTTGGTGACCTGGGCAAAAAGCTGTTTGAAATAATTAAACAAACGCTGAGGCTGTTTTGACAAAGCAGCAATGGGGGTATCGTTTCCCATTGAAGCAACGGGTTCTTTTCCTGTTGTGGCCATGGGTTTGATCAACACGTCAATATCTTCTCTTGAATACCCGAAAGCATGAAGATACGTGTTATGTTCATCGCCCAGTCCGGCATCTACTTTTTTACCGACTTTTATTTTATCCAGTGCTACCCTGTTTTCATCAAGCCATTTCCGGTAGGGGTGCCTGGATTTTAATTCGTCTTTTAATTCGTCATTGTATTTTATTTTTCCTTCTTTTGTATCAACAATAAGGATTTTTCCCGGTTTAAGACGTCCTTTTTCTTTTCTCTTTTCAGGTGGAAAGACCTGTACACCAACTTCGGACCCCATGACCATTACATCATCATCCGTGAGCACGTACCGAGAAGGCCTCAGCCCGTTTCTGTCAAGCATTCCTCCCACGTATCTCCCGTCGGTTACAATCATAGAAGCAGGCCCGTCCCAGGGTTCCATGATTGTAGAATAATATTCATAAAATGCTTTCAGGTCATCCGGTAAAGGATTTTTTTCATTCCATGATTCAGGAATCATCATGGCCATGATCAGGGGCAAAGGTTTTCCTGTCATATAAAAGAACTCGAGTGCATTATCAAATGTTGCAGAATCAGATCCATCGGGTGTGATGATGGGGAATATTTTTTCCATATCATCTTTAAATAAATCTGATTTCATTAATGATTCCCTGGCTTCCATCCAGAATTTATTTCCTTTGATGGTGTTGATTTCTCCATTGTGAGCAAGGAAGCGGAATGGTTGCGCCAATACCCATGAAGGAAAGGTGTTGGTGCTAAATCGTGAATGCACAAGGGCTATGGCTGTTTTTACCCGTTCGTCCTGCAGGTCTTTATAATATTTCCCCAATTGATTGGCCGTGACCATTCCTTTGTATACAAA
>CAYPTK010000188.1:0-5433 GCA_964413555.1 uncultured Bacteroidales bacterium
ACAGGCAACTGGTCTGATTATGGCAGCCACTGGGCTACTTCTTCAGGAGGCAGTACGTTTCATTCCGAGGCCCCGGGAACAGATGATGATGTGTATTTTGATGCCAATTCATTTTCTTCTGCCAGTCAAACAGTTACAGTGGATGCCGCATCCTATTGCAATAACATGGACTGGACAGGGGTTACCAATAACCCCGAACTGGCAGGGAGTAACAGTATTACGATCAATGGAGGACTGGTTTTTTCTGCATCAATGTCGTTAAGTTTCATGGGCAATTTTAATTTCAATTCATCATCTTCCGGAAATGTCATTGATTTTGGAGGACACACGTTGCAATCAACCCTGATGTTTGATGGGGGCGGAGGATGGATATTAACCAATGACCTGAATGCACCAAATTCTTTTTTAATGATTTCTGATGGAATACTCAACAGTAATAATTACGCGGTTACAATCATGAATTTGACTGCTGATACAAAGGCCACTGCCGGGTTAGAACTGGGAAGTTCAACAGTAACCGTGAACATGATGTTTTTTAATCAGCCTTTCAGTTTTGATGCAGGAACTTCTGACATTACCGTCCGTGGCGGCTTTCTGAATATTGAAGGGTATGATTTCAATATTTTACGTTTTTCCCCTTTAAATCCTTCGTCCTTTAATTTACAGGGCAGTGGAACAATAGAACAGCTTTATCTTTTGAATATAAACCAGTTATATTTCCAGGAAAGAACAACCGTGGAGATCAATGACTTGATTACAAATGCTGACTGCCAGAGCCACGTGGTATTAACCAGTAGTTCATCTGAACCGGCTGCAATAAAAAAAACATCGGGAGTGCTGAGCCTTGATTATGTAATCCTGAAAAACATCATAACACTTGGAGGAGCCACGTTTAATGCTACAAACAGCATCGGTATCGGAACTACTGATGGATGGAATATTACCTCTCCAACCAGTCACGATTATTATTGGGTAGGCGGTAGCGGTGACTGGAGTGACCCAAACCACTGGGCTACCACGAGTGGTGGTACAGGAAACGGGTCATGCATTCCAACAGCAGTAGACAACGTGTTTTTTGATAATAATTCATTTAGCTCCGGAGGGCAGGATGTAAACATTGATGTTGCAGCATTTTGCAATTCAATGGATTGGACAGGATCTAATGCTCCTGATTTAACGGGCACTTTCCCGGGTGAATTAAATATCGCGGGCTCCATGGCCTTAACTTCGGGCATGAATTATAATTTTACCGGGCTCATGAATTTTATCTCATCCAACACCGGGAATACCATTGACCTTGGAGGCCATACTATTAATAGTATTTTCTTCCTGAACCCCGATGGGGAATGGGAATTAACATCAGGGCTGACAGCATCAGCCGTGTTAAATTTAACAGCAGGAAGCCTGGTAACCAACGGGTATAACATGTCGTGTGACAAATTCTATTCATTAAGCAATCAAAACAAGAGCCTTGGCCTGGGAAGTTCCACGTTAACCATTTCAAACGAATTAAATTTTGACAATGGGAACACGTTCAATTTAACTCCCGGAACATCAACCATTATAATGGATGGCAACCTCTTTCGAAGTGACGGGCTCACGTGGAATAATGTTGAACTGAATCATGAAACAACAAAATTGAAAACCAACAATGAGTTTGCCTCCCTGTCTGCCACCCCGGGGATTGAAATCATCATTGAAGAAGGTTCAACGCAAACAGCAAACGCGATCAGTTTGGCAGGAACGTGCAGCGAAATGACACATATACACACTTTCACTGCCGGATCCACGGCCAGCATTTCTGTTCCCTCGGGGACGATAAACAATGATTATTTGATCATCAAAGACATTCAAGCCACCGGTGGTGCTACATTTAATGCCGGAAACAGCATAGACCTGGGCAATAATTCAGGGTGGAATTTTACCGCCCCATCAGGAACTGATTATTATTGGGTCGGCGGCAGTGGCAACTGGAGTGACGCGTCAAACTGGGCTACCTCTTCAGGCGGAACTGCTGATGCATGTGTCCCTTCTCTACAGGACAACGTGTATTTTGATGCCAATTCATTCAGTGCAAACGGCCAAACCGTCACGATTGATGCCGACGCGTATTGTAAAACAATGGATTGGACAGGGATAACACGCGACATCAATTTTAAAGGATCCCCCGGGTATGCATTAACTGTGAATGGTTCATTCCTGCTTCATTCAACGCTTGATATTTCGGATCTCAGGACATCAGTATATTTTATTTCAGATAATACAGGCAATACAATAAACACCCAAAGCCAAACAGTTTATACAACGTTCGTGTTTAACGGACAGGGAGACTGGACACTTGCCGGCAACCTTTCCATGAATACCGGGTGGCCTTATGGTAGAGTGAAACTTGAGCAGGGTACGTTCAATACCTCGGATTATAACATGAGCATGTATGAATTATCGACTTCAACAGACAATTCAAAAACACTTAATTTTGGCAGTTCTTCCATTACTGTTGATAATAACCTGATGCTGCAAAACGGGGCATCATTAACAGTGAACGCGGGAACCTCATCCCTTACCATTTCAGATGGCAATCATGTTAATTTTGGAAGCCAGGCATTTAATGATGTAACAATCAATACGTCCGGGAACATTGATATACATGGGCAAAATTCATTCAATGACGTGGTCATAACTAACAGCCAGGAAATATCATTTGAAGGGGGTAAATCGCAAACCATGAATTCGTTGTCTTTTGTCAATGGCACGGGATGTGATGATTTCACGTACCTCAAGTCTTCCACGGGCACTCCTGCCGAACTTATTGTTTCTTCGGGAACCATTAACGGCGATTATCTTGATATTGTTAATGTTAAAGTATCGGGAGGTGCCACGTTCAATGCAACAAACACGGTAAGCGCGGGAGATGTTTCAGGGTGGAATATCACGCCTTATGCAGGGCAGGATTTATACTGGATAGGAGGCTCTGGCGATTGGACAGACCCGGCACATTGGTCAACCACATCAGGAGGGCCATCTTTTGGCTGTGTTCCTACCATTGCCGACAATGCTATTTTTGATGCCAATTCATTTTCTGCACCGGGGCAGGAAGTAAGCATGAACGGGGAACAGTATTGTAAAGACCTCGACATATCTGCCGTAACAAATAATCCTACATTTAAGAGTATGGGTACATTAACTGTTAATGGCTCCCTTACGTTTTCTGCAAACATGAATTTTGATTTTAGCGGTAGTATTATCTTTATTGCTGATGATGCTGACAACACCATTACGACAAATGGCATTGAATTGATATGCTGGGTAGAATTTCAACATTCCGGCGAATATACCCTGGGGGATGATTTTCATGTATCGAATCCGGTCGATTTTATCAGTGGCACATTTTCCACGAATAATTTTGATATATATAATACCGGGGGATCCGGCCATATTACATTTGAAACTTCTTCGGCCAAAACCTTTAACCTCGGCAGCTCTGATATCTATACCAATGCCCTGGAGGTCAAAGATGCTTCCGGCATCACCATGAATCCAGGAACATCCGGCATTCATTTATCTACTCAATGCTGGCGTTTTGAAAGTGCCGGGGTAAATCTTAATGATGTGTACGTTTCACCTCAACAATGGACATCCGGCATAAGCAGTTATGGAGATCATAACATTAATAATATCATCATAGAGCCCGGTGCAGGATTGATATTAGAAGCAGGCTCAACATTAAACACGGTTACGCTTGATGCATCCGGTTCTCCCGGGAATTATATTGTTTTAGAAAGCTTCAATAACGGGACAGCCACCATGAATGTCACGGGAGGAGACTTTTGTGGAGATTTTTTAAAAATACAGAATATGAACGCGGCCGGTGCCACGTTTTATGCCGGAACAAATAGTATTGACCTGGGAGGGAATACAGGATGGACATTTTCCGGTGTTGCTGCCATTGACCAGTTTATAGGCCTTTGCGAAGACAATCCCGGGACAGGAACGTATGCAGGATATGATCTTACGACGCTGGATAATAGTGTGAACGATGGCTCCGGTAATCCTGTTGCCTGGTATAGCGATGCAGGCCTGTCCACACCGGTCTCAACACCTGCTGATTTGACGGTGGCTGACGGGCAGATTGTATATGCCGAAGTTTCTTCAGGCACGTGTACCAATGATGCAGAAGTTTCATTTACAGTACATTCATTGCCTGTTCTCTCGTTGGGGAATGACACCAGCATTGCGACAACTGACACCATAGTGATAGGCCCTTCCACTGATTTTGCAAATTATGTATGGAATTCAGGGGATACTACAAAGCAAATTACCTTAGACGGCGGTGTATTAGGTACCGGGAATTATGAATACTCATTATTGGCCACCAATGCAAATGGATGTGAATCGTCAGATACCATTCATTTAACCGTAACGCTGCCTGTAGCTCTTATTGATCCGCTTTCTATGAATGAAAACCCAATGGAAATGATTATTTATCCAAACCCGGGTTATGATGAAGTAAAACTTATATTGCCGGATAGCATCATGACGGATGTACATATCAAAATATTTGACATGACAGGCAAACTGATGAAAGCTAAGATTGTAAATGTTTTAGAAAATGAAAATGGTAGTATTAGTGTAAACGATTTACAGAAAGGAATGTATTTGATCGAACTAAAGCATAGAGATATTTCAGATATCCAATTGTGGATAAAAGAATAAAGACAATAATATAAAGAAACTGTCTCAAAGCATCTCTCTCATCGAAAGCTTTTGAGACAGCTTCTTTTATGAAAGATAATAATCTTATTTGTTTCGTATTGTCATTGTTTTTTCTTTTCCATCATACGAAATGGTTCTCTGTTTATTTGGTTTTTCTTGTTCAATCAATACAACATTGAACACGAGGTTTTCTTTCATCCCGTCAAAAGATCCTTTTCTGTCTTTAATCGTGATTTTTTGTTCCGCATCGATCCATTGGACAGGAATGGTCGCGTATTGTCCTTCTTCATAATTGTAGTTGTCTCCTTCATCCATATAATAGGTGAATTGAGCATCTTCACCCGGGTAGACATACAAATCAATGGTGTCTGTTTCTTTTTGATATACATATTCCATTTCCGGCCCCATGGGGATGATTGATCCGGCTTTAATGTAAACGGGGATTTTATCAATAGGGGCATCTGCTGTAATTGTTGTACCTCCATTGTATTGTTGGTTGGTATAAAAATCATACCATCGCGTGTTCCCCGGGAGATATACTTCACGGCTTGTGGCTTGATATTTTGTCACGGGGCATATCATTAGTGAAGGGCCAAACATGTATTGGTCCGCGATGTTGTATACTTTTTTGTCATTTGGGAAATCCATCATAAGTCCACGCATCATGGTGTATTGATTACGTGTGATTTGCCAGGCATTTGAATAGATGTAGGGAATGAG
>CAYPTK010000189.1:0-5409 GCA_964413555.1 uncultured Bacteroidales bacterium
TATTTCATTAGTAATACACGTGGGTTCTTTAGGTGTATTAGCCGGCCTGTTATAATCTATGAATCCGTCTTTTGTTCGCGCCCATTTTAAAATGATATAAGGCCTTGAAAGTAAATTATATGTAAAAAACCGTTTGTTTAATTCTTTACATTGGTTTTCTTTTATGCCTGAAATGACGTTTATGCCGTTTTCTTCTAATATTTTAATTCCTTTCCCATTGACCAATGGATTCGGGTCTTTCACGCCAATCACTACCCGGGGGATTTTATGCCTGATAATAGTATCTGTACAAGGAGGGGTTTTACCGTGATGTGAACATGGTTCCAGCGAAACATACATGGTAGAAGCGGGCAGGAGTGATTTGTCCTGCACGTTTGCTATGGCATTGACTTCTGCATGAGGTTTTCCTTTTTGTTGGTGGAATCCTTCTCCGATGATCAATCCATTATGTACGATTACAGAACCTACCATGGGATTTGGAGCCGTGTTGCCCCTGGCCATTCGTGCAAGGTCAAGGCATCGTGTCATATATTGTTCGTCTGTACGTTGTTGGTCCATGCCGATTCAACTTATTTTGTTCTTTGTCCCTTTCATGGGAGTATTTTTTTATCTTTGGTCTATGCAAAACAGAACCATTAAACAAGGGGTTGAATACATTAAAAAAGAGCTTGAGCTCTTTTATCCTGGCGAAGAGATCAGGGCCATGACCAACATCCTTATGAAATCAATCATTGGAGTGGATCATTATAAGCTATATACCTCCCCTGATGCAAAGATAGATAAATCTAAATGGATCGAATTAAGAGAAGCAATATTTCTTTTGAAAGAATATTACCCGCTTCAATATATTCTGCATGAGACTGAATTTCACGGGATGCATTTTAACGTGAGTGCCCAAGCTTTAATACCACGGGTTGAAACAGAAGAATTGGTTCAATGGATTATTGAAGAACATGAAGAAACCCCGTTGGATATACTGGAAATAGGTACCGGCACGGGATGTATTGCCATTGCACTAAAATATCATTTGCCCGGTGTAAGTATAACAGCCACTGATTGTTCAAAAGAGGCCCTTGCATTGGCAAAAGAAAACGCGTTAAAGCATGAGGTGTCTATTCATTTTGTCCAACATGATATTTTAGCAGAACCTTTTCCGGGCCATACATTTGATGTGGTGGTGAGTAACCCGCCTTATGTACGTGATTGTGAAAAGAAATTCATGAGTAAAAATATTCTTGATCATGAACCGTCTATAGCCCTTTTCGTGCCAGATGACCAACCCTTGTTATTCTATGAAGCCATTTTATCCAAATCATGCAATCACTTAAAACCAGGCGGGGAAATATACTTTGAAATCAATGAAGCATTTGGCCCCGGGATGACAGCCCTTCTGAATCGTTATGATTTTAAAGGCATCACCCTGAGAAAGGATATCAATGGCAAAGACCGGATGATAAAAGGGTCAGAAAGAAAATCATGAATTTTAGTATCGTATAATATTAATTTTCAAAAAAAATAATATTTACTAAATTTTGTTGTAATTTTACAATGTATATTTTATGATAATTTGAGATGAGCCGGGCATAAAAAAAAATTGTACACATTATTATGTTCATTTTTGCTTAAAAGCTCCATCCGAAGAATTTTAAAAATAAACGAATGAAAGAAATCCATATATTTATATCAGTATTTTTTTTATTTATAAATCCAAGTCTTTCAGCAGATACTGATGTTAATGTATATCCAAATCCATGCAATGATACATTTTATATTAAAATTGACAGTTTAAACACTGGAGATACGGTTTCGATATTGGCATATAATGTTTTGGGAGAAGTAGTCGTCAATATTCTGACAGATAGTGTTTTAGAGCAAGACAGCTTTTTGATTTCTACAACAATTGACACTTTACCAACATCTAGTTATTTCATTTGTACATCAATAAACAATAATAAGTGTATAATGAACAGGCTTATAAAAATAGATGATATAATAATTAATATCGTTGACAAAGAGACCAGAAAAAGTTGCCAAATACTGTATCCCAATCCATTCCATCATATTTTAAAAATTCACGATGAATTTATTATAGATTATATTGAAATATACAATAGTGAGGGCAAATTGATGAAGCAGATTAACAATCTTCAAGAAAACAGTATAAATACTTCTGAATATCCTTCCGGAATATATGTTATAAAGATTAAAGCAAATAATGAGGTTTTTATTGTAAAATTATTGAAAAGCGGATGATATGATCCGTTACTGTTAAGAAGAATGTATATTCATCCATTTTATAATCCAGAGGATAGGGGAGATTTTACATTCAAATATTCTTTCCACTTTTTAACTTTACTTTTAGAAAAATGACACGATAAAATTTTATTATTTTTGTTCCTATAATGAGTCATTAAAAATTCACTAATCATGAAAATTTTAAATACTAGCATTGTATTATTTTTAATAAGTTTATTTATTTGTGCCCAGGAGAAAAATATTACCGGGGATGAGTTTTCTATTGAAGAACAAATTCCACATACATCCATCAAAAATCAATATCGTTCCGGCACGTGTTGGAGCTTCGCGGCATTGTCCTTTATCGAATCAGAGCTTATCCGCGAACAAAATAAACATGTTGATTTATCTGAAATGTTCGTTGTTAAATATGCTTTGATTAATAAAGCCCGCAAGTTCGTTCAGCTACACGGGCACATGAAAATTGCCAGTGGTAGTGAAATCAATGATGCATTTAATGTTTTGAAAGAGCAAGGCATGGTTACAGAAGATGCTTTTAACGGGAAAAACATAAAAGAAGACAAGCACATTCATGGCGAGATGAATGAAGTGGTAAGGAATTATTTAACTGCCATCGTGGAAAATAAAAATGGTATTTTAACGCCCATCTGGGATGAAGGTTTTGAACTCGTGTTGAATGCTTACCTGGGGATTGTTCCTGAAACTTTTGAATACGGGGAAAAGTCATATACACCCCAAACATTTGGGGACATGCTGGATATTCAACCGGATGATTACGTGTATCTCACTTCTTTTTCACATCATCCTTTTTATAGTGAATTTATCCTGGAGGTACCTGATAATTGGTCATGGAAATCGTACTTTAACGTGACCATTGATGATTTGACTGATGTTATTGATCATGCAATAAATCAGGGTTATTCTGTTGTATGGGCCGGAGACATTTCTGAACCCGGCTATTCATGGGAAAAAGGCATTGCAGAATTGCAAGGCGATACAATTGTTAATCAGGAAACAAGACAGATCGGGTTCAATAATTATGAGACAACCGACGACCATGGAATGCATATTGTAGGGATTGCAAAAAACAACGAGGGAAAGAAATTCTATCTGGCAAAAAATTCATGGGGAACTGATAATGCTTATGAAGGATATATATATCTTTCCGAAAATTATGTTTTAAGCAAAACCATTTCACTGGTTTTAAATAAAAATGCACTGCCCAAGAGAATACGGAACAAACTTGAAAAAATGAATGAATAAGGATATTACTTACAGGCCTTTTTCTTTTTTAAGCCATTGAATGGAGTCATGAACAATTTTTTTAGGTGAAGATGATTGATAACCAAGTACCCGCCTTGATTTTTCATAATTGCACGTGATCTTTTCGGATAGTAGTACCACCAATTCAGGTGTTAATAATGGTTTTTGTTTAGTGAAAAATGCTGGTATTGTAAGAAGCCTGGCTATTAGTGAAAGTTTCCACCGGGGTGTTACTTTTTTGTAAAATGACTTTCCTTTTATTTTTTGTACTTCATTAATGATTTCTAAAAAACTTGCTTCTTGGCCTCCTAATAAAAATTTTTCTCCACGTTCACCTTTTTCAACCGCGTTGATATGTGCATGAGCTACATCTTTCGCGTGGCATAACATACCTATTCCGGGGGGGATAAAAGGTGGTTTTTGATCATTATACACCATTTTAATGAATTGTGCCCACCTGATTTCATAAGGCCCCATTATCCTGCAGGGATTTAAAATTACAGCGTTCAGCCCTTTGGAGACACCGTTCAATACTTCCTGTTCAGAATAGTATTTTGTTATATCATAGTTAATACGGGGACGGACAGTCAGTACATTTGATGGTGTTTGTTCGTCAATGACCCCTTCATGTTTCCCGAATGATGATATAGAAGAGGTATGCACGAACCGCTTGCCTTTTTTTTCAAGGGTACAGTTTACAAGGTTGCGTGTTCCAATCACATTTTCATGGTATTGTTTTTTGTTGTTTTTTGACCAGTAACTCGTGTTTGCTGCAGCATGAAAAACAACATCAACATTATCAGGCATGGCTTTTAATAATGAATCATAATCACCTATATCACCAATTACCCGGTGTACATTGAACCGTGATAAATAGTGAAGATTGGATGTTTTCCTGTGCAAAGCATACACGATCCAACCTTTTTCCAGGAGTGTTTCAATTAGATTTAAACCTAAAAAACCTGTAGATCCACTAACAAATGCTGTTTTATTCATTTATTTGCTTTTTATAAGAGCATAAAATTATATACAATTACTAAATTCAACAAAAAATCTATATTCGTTTTATATATTTAACCCAAATTATGTATTAGATTTTCTAATGCATATTTTGGGTTTAAAGCAAGTTAATATCAATTTTCGTACCAAACCCATTTTGTCCCCCACGATTTATACTATCAGGAACAATATCACGAAATTAAATATTTTTTAAATTCTAATGACAGCAAATTAGTGGCACAATAATTGTTCTGTTATTTCGGCTTTTGCCTGTCGTATTCAACCGGTTTTTAAATGCAGGAGAGCATAAGCCAAAAATAATGAATAATCATTCATTACAAATAATAAATATTACATAATTTAATCATTAAAAAAGAAAGGAGTTTCTTTATGAATTTATTTATTTGCCAGGTTTGCGGACATCTCGAGTTTGATAATGCACCTGAAAATTGTCCTGTTTGCGGAGCACCTAAAGAAAAATATCAGCAGAATGATAACATTTTCAAGGAATCAAAAGAAAAGAGCCCTGAAGCAGAAAGCAAACATGTTCCTTCTGTTTCAACCGATAAAGAATGCGGGTTGATCAAGGAAGAAGGATGCACGGATGTTTTTGTCAGGATAGGGGAAACATTGCACCCCTCGACAGACAGCCATTTCATTCAATTTGTTGATTGTTATCAGGATGGTGAATTTATTGGACACGCGCAATTCACACCTGGTATTCAGCCTGCAACATGTTTTCACCTCAAAAAAGATTCGGGGACAATTACCATTGTAGAAAATTGCAATATCCATGGTTACTGGATGAAAGAAATCAGTATTTAATTTAGCTCCCATATAAAAAGTAGGGTGTTTATTATTAAGTTCCCTTGTATATTATAATGCAAGGGA
>CAYPTK010000190.1:0-5307 GCA_964413555.1 uncultured Bacteroidales bacterium
TGTGCTGATGCATGAATCCACGTTGCCATGATTGTCACGGGCATAAAACGTCACCTGGGGCGAAGTGCCCGCGTCGGAGCAGGTGAAATCATACCGGCTAAGCCAGAGCGTGTCTATGCCACAGGCATCACTCGTGCCGCCATTGACATAGCTCGTGTCTATCGTGTATACTCCGCTGCTATTAAGCCAAATGGTGGTGTCAACACATGAAATATCCGGCGGTACAGTATCAATAACTGTAACATTTGCCTGGCAAGAATCACTATTCCCGTGGTTATCGTCAACTTTTAACGTGACAGTATGCACCCCTGTATCACTACATCCAAATACATTAGGAGTAACATTTCGTGAAATTATCATGCAATTATCACTGCTGCCATTGTCAATATCGGAAGCCTGAACAGTGACATTGCCCGTTGCATCAAGATATGCATTAATATTTTTACAAAGAGGAACAGGAGGAACAGTATCTAATACAGATATGGTAAATCCACAAGAACCCGTGTCATTCATATCCATTACTGTCCAGGTAATCCCTGTAGAACCAACAGGAATATTTTTTCCCTGTAATGTAGATCCACCGTCAAAGCTGTTTTGAACAGTGGTAATATTTATAAATCCCGTTGTATTTATCGTGTCATAGGTGTCATCAGAAATAGAATAAAAACAAGAAGCAAGTTCAGTATAAACAGTGGTGTCCTTAGGACAGTTCACAGTCTGTGCTGTCATTGAAAGTGGTATCAATAATAAAAACTGCAAAAAAAGCAAAAAATGCCTTTTTGCATGTATGTTATCAATGCAATACATAAACTGTATTTCTCCTGTTTATTAAGCTCTTAAAATAGTCTGCCTTATTACAAATATACGCTATTTTTGCCCAATACAGAAATAAATCTTTCATTTTATTATAAATATAAAAAATTATTTCCTGTTTAAATCCTCATGTCCGAATACCTGGGTTACGAAACCCGAAAACACGCGGGTTACTGGTGTAATTGAGAAAATCTGGGGTAAGCGCTACAACGTTTGTGGACATGATGGATCAATTATTATTTAAAGTAAATTAAATAATAATTTTTCAGGAGAGCAAATTGTATTCGGTGAGATGTATCATCAAATGGAAATATTTTTAACGAATTATGAAATGATTAAAACGTGAAGCACTAAAATTTTATATTTTTACTTTCAATAGAGAAATTTTAATGGAATATGACAAATAAGATTTTTGAATTAGTAAAACGCATCCAATCAATTACAGAAACCGGCCTTCAGTATTCACCGAACGAATTTGACATGGAACGTTATAAAGAGATTCATTCCATTAGCTTAAGACTATTGGAATTTCTTACTGATCAGCCATATGAAAAAATCAAATTGTGTATTGAAGAAAACGATGGATACAAAACACCTAAGATTGACGTGCGAGCCGCGGTTTTCAATGAAGATAATCAGATATTAATGGTTAAAGAACGTAAAGACGGGAGTTGGTCATTGCCCGGGGGGTTTGCTGACACGGGTTATACCCCGTCTGAAATAGCAGTAAAAGAAACCAAAGAAGAAGCAGGCATTGATATCGTTGCCAAAAAATTAGTTGCCGTGTTTGATAAACGGACCCATTCTCATCCTTTGGGCCTTTTTGATGCATATAAATTATTTTTCCTTTGTGAACAAACAGGTGGTGTTTTATCTTCCGGTATGGAAACATTGGATGCACGATATTTTTCAAAAGATAACCTCCCGGACTTATCCACTCCCCGTAATACAAATTACCAGATTAACATTATGTTTGATTTCCATGAAGGGAAACGGCATGAGGTGGTGTTTGACTGATCGATTGACACGTGTAAAAATAAATAGTAATTATTATTTTTTTGCTAAAGAATAGAAAACAAAAAGAGGGTGTCCAGACATATGAACACCCTCTTTATTTTTAATGGTCAGATAGCTTGCCCCGCTAATGGCGGGGGAACTCGCCATAATTTTATACTTTTGACATTCACTTTGCTATGAAGTATATTTATTATTAGCAGCGTGTGTGTCTAATCTTTTAGTCATGGCCCTGTTCATCTATTAATTTAAGATAATTTATTTCTGAGGCCTTAATTCTCTTACTTTGGTGCCTGTTTGCCACATTTCAGAGTTATGGATCTCATCAAGCTCTTTTTGCAGTTCTTTCTTGTAATCAGGGCCGCTGGTTTTTTCCAATACAACTCGTGTCTCCTCACCTGTTTTCACGCTGTTATATAAGTTATCAAAAACCGGGGCTACTGCTTCACGGAATTTATGACGCCAGTCTAATGCACCGCGCTGTGCTGTTGCACTGCAATTGGCATACATATAATCCATTCCTTTTTCATCTACCAGGCGGATAAGGCTTTGCGTTAACTCTTCAACTGTTTCATTGAAAGCTTCGCTGGGACTGTGGCCGTTTTTACGCAACACGTTGTATTGTGCTTCCATCATACCTGCTAAAGCGCCCATCAAAACACCGCGTTCACCCGTGAGGTCACTGAACACTTCTTTGTCAAACGTGGTAGGAAACAAGTAACCAGACCCAATGGCAATCCCTACAGCCAATGTTCTTTCTTCCGCTCTTCCGGTAAAATCCTGGAAGATAGCATAGCTGGAATTGATTCCGCTTCCGGCTAAAAAATTCCTTCTCACGCTGGTTCCTGATCCTTTTGGAGCCACTAAAATTACATCAACATTTTCCGGTGGTATTACACCTGTTTGTTCTTTGTACGTGACCGAAAACCCATGTGAAAAATACAATGCATCGCCTTCATTCAAACGTTCTTTGATGGTTGGCCAAATAGTTCTCTGTGCAGAATCGGAGACCAATACCTGGATGACGGTTCCTTTTTCTGCAGCTTCTTCGATTGAAAACAGGTTTTTACCGGGTTCCCATCCGTCATTTACTGCTTTGTCCCAATCTTCTTTAAATTCAGGAGCTTGTCCTATGATTACATCAAACCCATTGTCTCTCATATTTAAAGCCTGTGCAGGGCCCTGTACTCCATAGCCAATAACTGCAATGACTTCATCTTTTAAAACTTCTTTGGCTTTTTCCATTGAAAATTCACTACGTTTAACAACGTTTTCGGTTACTCCACCGAAATTTATTTGTGCCATAATGATTATAATTTTAAGTTAATAATTATTTATTTGATTACTGAATATGATTTTGCCTCATCCAATTCTTTCAGATAAGAATGCAATTCTTTAATTTCTTTTGAAATGGCTACCCGTCCGGAACGGACAAATTGCAAAATCCCAAAAGGTTCTAATTTGGTGAACAGGTCTTGCGTCTCTTCTTTATAACCTGTTTTTTCTATAATGACATACTCCGGTTCTACTGTAAGGATATGTGCATTGTTCTTGCGGATGATGTCTTCTACATTAGACCCGTTGGCCAATGCATTGGTTGGCACCTTGTAAAGCGCTATTTCCTGAAAAATGATCTCATCATTCCTGTAATACCTGGCACGAATGACTTCAACCAGTTTTTCAATCTGTTTGACAACCTTTCTTACATTTTCTTCTTCGTCTTTAACAACAATGGTAAACCTGTGTATTCCATTGATTTCAGAAGCTGAAACCGTAAGGCTTTCAATATTCATATGCCTCCGGGTAAAAATAATGGTAATACGGTTGAGTAAACCAATATAGTTTTCACTAAAAGCGATGATTGTGAATTCTTTATCCATTATATGAATTTTTAAATGTTTGCAAATATATAATTGTTCTGTGACTGTACCAAAAATTACTTCAAACGAATGTCTGAAACAGCAGCACCCGGTACAATCATTGGCATGATATTGCCCTCTTTTTCTACTTTTACTTCCAAGACGTATGGACCATTATGTTTCAACATGGTATTCAGTGCATCATCTACATCTTCCCGTTCAGATATAGTTTTCCCTTCAATACCATACCCTTTGGCGATGGTAATAAAGTCTGGTGTGATCATATCTGTAGAAGCATAGCGTTTATTGAAAAACATTTCCTGCCATTGACGAACCATGCCCAAATAGTTATTGTTAAATATAACTATTTTAACAGGCAGTTTGTATTGAAGTATAGTGCCCATTTCCTGCATGGTCATTTGAAAACCACCATCACCAACAAACAGAATTACTTCTTTGCCGGAGTTTCCGATTTTTGATCCAATTGCAGCCGGAAGTCCAAATCCCATGGTTCCGAGTCCCCCTGAAGTAATGTTGGTATTCGGATATTTGAATTTGTAATATCTAGCTGTAGCCATTTGTTGTTGACCAACATCGGAAACAATGATGGCATCGCCTTTGGTACGTTCTGAAATTTCATTTACTATCTCACCCATTTTCAGGGCCTTGGTAGTAGGATGAATATCTTCTTTTATGACTTTATCATATTCTGCTTGTGCACATTCTTTAAACTCATCAAGCCATTCTTGATGATTGTTTTTCTTGATCATGGGTAACATGGCGTTCAAAGAGCTTTTGGCATCTGATGTAATAGAAACAAGTGTTTCAACAATTTTATTTGTTTCAGACGGATCAATCTCAAAATGGATGATCTTAGCTTGTTTTGCATATTTCTGCAGGTTACCTGTTACCCTGTCATCAAAACGCATTCCAATGGCTATGATCACATCTGCTTCATTGGTCTTGATATTGGGGCCATAATTTCCATGCATCCCCAGCATACCGGTAAATAAAGGATGGTCTTCGGGAAATGATGACAATCCTAATAATGTTGATGCAACCGGGATTTGAGCTGTCTCTGCTAATTCAAACACTTCTTTTTCTGCATTGGAAAGCAGGATGCCGTGTCCGGCTAAAATCATGGGTTTTTTAGACTGGTTAATGACTTCAGCAGCTTCTTTAACTTTATCCATTTCCAATGGTGGATAAGGTTTATAGCTCCTTATTTCAGGGTATTTAAAATATTGAAAATCGACTTCTTCAAGCTGGGCATTTTTTGTTATATCCAACAATACCGGGCCTTTTCTCCCTGTATTAGCAATATAAAATGCTTTTGCAAATGCAGAAGGGATTTCTTCGGCCTTTGTAATCTGATAATTCCATTTGGTGATAGGCATTGATACCCCAACCATATCTGTCTCCTGGAAAGCATCTGTTCCAAGCAAGCTGGCAGGAACTTGTGCCGTGACAAATATTACCGGGATTGAATCGATATTGGCATTGGCAATTCCTGTAACCAGGTTTGTAGCGCCAGGTCCTGATGTGGCAAAGCAAACACCCTCTTTCCCGGTAACCATGGAATAAGCCTGGGCAGCATGAGCAGCACCCTGTTCATGCCGTA
>CAYPTK010000191.1:0-5258 GCA_964413555.1 uncultured Bacteroidales bacterium
ATAATTCACCATTCATAATTCACCATTCATAATTCACCATTCACCATTAATAATTAATAATTAATAATTAACCATTCTATTTCCCGATACAGAAATTCTTAAAAATATTCCCCAGCACTTCGTCTGTAGTCACTTCGCCCGTGATTTCACCGAGGTAGTGGAGGCATTCGCGGATGTCTTGTGCCAGCAGGTCGCCCGAGAGTTGTTGTTGCAATCCGTTTTTTACCCTGCTGATGGCAGCAAACACGCGGCGTAGGGCATTGTAATGCCTTGAATTGGTGACGATCACGTCATTTTGGCGAACGGGTTCGGTATTGATGGATTTTAATAATTCCCTGTTGAGGTTTTGTATGTTTTCATGTTGTTTGGCCGATATTCCGATGAGTCCGTAATGGGCTTCAAGGTTAGAAAAATGTTCCCGTTTTAACTTGGTTTGCCGGTCTTTTTCCCTCAGGTGGTCAATTTTATTGATCACGATAATCAGGCGGGTATAAGGATTCTGTATTTTTTCTTTGATACCCAGAATGGCATTATTGATATCTTTTATGGAGTCTTTGGCATCCACCATCAACAAAACAATGGAAGCCTGGTTTATCTTTTCATACGTGCGTTCGATGCCTAGTGATTCTATTTCATCTTTTGTTTTTCTGAATCCTGCTGTATCAATAAAGCGAAATAAAAATCCCTCTATATTAATAACATCTTCGATGGAGTCGCGCGTAGTGCCTTCAATTTCGCTGATAATAGCCCTGTCTTCGTTCAATAACGTGTTTAACAAAGTGGATTTGCCCACGTTGGTTTTGCCTACAATGGCAACAGGGATGCCTTTTTTTATGACATTGCCCAGGTTGAATGATTCTAAAAGTTTACGAACCATTTCATCAATATGATTCACCAGTTTTGTCAGTTGGTCGCGGTTAGCAAACTCTACATCTTCTTCTCCAAAATCCAGTTCCAGCTCGATCAACGAGGTGAATTGCACGAGTTGTTGACGCAGGTTTATGATCACTTCCGAATAGTCGCCTTTCATCTGCATCATGGCTGTTTTATGTGCCATGCCCGATTCGGCAGCGATAAGGTCGGCCACGCCTTCGGCCTGCGAAAGATCCATCTTGCCATTGAGAAAAGCCCGTTGTGTAAATTCTCCCGGTTCTGCCAGGCGAATTCCTTTTTGGATAAGCAGTTGGATGATTTGTTGTTGAATATATAATGAGCCATGACAGGATATCTCGATGGTGTCTTCACCTGTATAAGAATGGGGCGCTTTAAACAGGCTTACCAGTACTTCGTCTATGATGGTGTTTTCATGTTTAATGATTCCATGATGTATGGTATTGGGCAGGTGTTTTGCAAGAGGTTTCCCGGATGAAGGATAAAAGATGGAATCGGTGACGGGAACAGCCTGCCCCCCGCTTACGCGCACGATAGCTATTGCCCCGGCACCGGGAGGTGTTGCAATGGCACATATGGTTGTTTCGTCATTCATTTAATACAGTTTTATACAAAGAAATAAAAAAAAATTACATGTATATATGAATCCATCTTTTTTGTACAAACTGGTTATCATTTGTTTTATTATTAGAAGCCCCCTATATTTAATACCACGATGATTAAATATTTTAAGCCCTTTAGAAAGCCGGGCATGAATTTTTATTACTTTTTGTTAATTTTACAATGAAAAAATTTATACAGGACTTAATATTTGATAACCCAAAAAATCATCTATAATGAAATTACTTGAAGGAAAAACTGCCATTATAACCGGTGCTGCAAGAGGTATCGGGAGAGCGATTGCTGTTAAATTTGCTGAAGAAGGGGCAAACATAGCATTCACGGATTTACAATATGATGATAACATGAAATCCCTTGAAAAGGAGTTGTCTGATAAAGGAGTGAAAGCAAAAGGGTATGCTTCTGATGCATCCGATTATGATAATACTCAAAAAGTCACGGATGAGATTTTAAAGGATTTCGAGAGAATTGATATTTTAATGAATAATGCCGGTATTACAAAAGATACCCTTTTAATGCGCATGACAGAAGATCAGTGGGATGCCGTGATCAACGTGAACCTGAAATCTGTATTCAATTTTACCAAGGCTGTTCAACGAGTCATGCTTAAACAACGCGAAGGATCCATCATTAACATGAGCTCTGTAGTAGGGGTAGGCGGAAATGCAGGACAAACCAATTATTCTGCTTCCAAGGCAGGAATCATCGGATTTACAAAATCTGTCGCGAAAGAACTGGGACAACGCGGTATTCGTTGCAATGCCATAGCACCCGGGTTTATCATAACAGAAATGACAGGAAAACTCCCCCCGGAAGTTGTTGAAAGCTGGCAGGAAAAGATCCCGATGAAAAGGGGAGGGAAACCTGAAGAAGTGGCCAAGACAGCTTTATTTCTTGCTTCTGACTTATCTTCTTATGTTAGTGGCCAGGTGATTAATGTCTGTGGAGCCATGCAGACATAAAGCGTATTTTTGAAACCATTTAAAAAACTGTCACATTTGATTCAAGCTCTAAAAGCAGGGTTTTTCTTCCTGTGTTTATTAATCTCGGGATGCAGCCCGGTTTCATACATGAATTTAGAGGTTTTAGAACCTGCTGAAATTATATTGCCGCCCTCTGTTCAGTCGTTTGCCGTGGGAATTAAAAAAGATGCGCTACAAAATGAATATAAAAACCAAAATGAGCAGGTTGAAGATTATTACGCGCGCAACTATTTCATGGGCATCAATAGTAGCCTGTCACGGTCACCCCGTGTTAAATACCTCTATTTATATGATGACAGGGAAATTGGAATGAATAATGATAATTTGTTCATGCAAATTCACTGGGACACGATTGAACAGATTTGTGAAAAAACGCGTTCTGACGCGCTCATTGCTATCGAGTATTTCATGACTGCCGACACGATATATGTAGAGTATATCAAGGAAGCCTATCGGCACCACGTCAGGCTTCTGCATATTCATTCCACGTTATGGAGGGTTTATGATCCCGGCCGAAAAAAAGTATTGGACGAGTATTTACAAAAGGATACACTCGAGTGGAAGGGGCAAGGCATCAGGACAGCAGAAGCCATGGAGAGTATTCCCGATATCATAGACGCGGGCGGCACTGCATGTTACCAAAGTGCTGAAAAATACGGGTTACGAATTGCTCCAGCATGGGAAAACGTGAAACGTAAAATATATTCACCTTGTAAATCACGCATGTGGAATGCTTATCAAAAACTAAAAAAAGGCCAATGGAAAGAAGCTTCACGGGCATGGATTAATATTATTGAAGGCCCGGGTATCGGGAAGGATTTAAAATGGAAAGCCGCTTATAACATGGCTGTATTAAGTGAAATAAGAGACAGGTTAAATGTAGCAGTGGAATGGGCTGAAAAAGCATATGAATTGTCAGGCAACGCGAATGAAGTGAAAGCATACCTGGAATTATTAAAGGTACGAGAGAAAAATAAAGAAAAAATTTATAAACAAATCCCTGTTCATTAAAAATATTTTATACTGTTCATGTTTATCAAACATGATGCCCCCCCTGTCCTTTAAGGCCGGATTAACATGTTGAATTTTAATGGATTATATTTTTAAGCGCGAGTTGCAAAATGGCTCCTGTTGTATGTTTTTTAACTGGTATAGTTTTTGAAATATTATTCATTATTGGATTTCATTTTTCCAGTTCATGGTTTTTGTTATTAAAAAATCATATAAAATGTTATGAAATTATTAATTTTGTTCTTTTTAAAATGATCACACCTAAATCTTTAAAACGAATTGTAATTCAAAAGCGTATGATCAAAGAATTGCCTAAGAGACTGAAAATAAAATATATACTTACTATTGCCGTGTTTTTTCTTTTCTTTTTTGGAAATATGACAGTAAGTCTTCCGGATAAAGGAAAAATAAATAATGAAAGCGAGTTGTTTCAGGAAGCAGAATTCCTCACGTCTAACGTGGATGAACTGTTTTTATCTCATGAAAACCTGGAAACATTTAACACGGTATTCCCTGATTTCATGAAAAAATGGCACATCAAAGGGGCTTCCGTGGCCGTGGTAAAGAATGGCGACCTTGTATTCACGAAAGGGTATGGTTACGCGGACGCGGAACAGGAACAAGAGGTCGAAACCAATCATATGTTCAGGATAGCAAGTATATCCAAATTGATTACTGCCGTGGCAGTGATGAAGTTGGTGGAACAGGGGAAATTATCTTTGGATGACCGTGTATTTGGAGAAGACGGACTGCTGAATGATTCAATCTATCTAAATTACAGGGATTGGAGAGTAAAACTCATAACTGTCCGTCATTTGTTAAACCATACCGGTGGTTGGAGCAACTGGAGAGGCGACCCCATGTTTTTATCAAGAATTATTTCCAATACAATGGAATGTGAAAATGCTCCCAACCTGGAAACAATCATTAGCTATGTCTTGTCTAAACGAAAATTGGACTTTAAACCCGGCACCCGGAGTTTTTATTCAAATTTCGGATATGCATTACTGGGTAAAATCGTTGCATTGGTTTCTGAATCGACATACGATGAGTACGTGCAAACAAATATATTCAGGCCATTGGGAATCAAAAATATTAAACCAGGAAAAAACTTTTTGTCAGGACGATATCCCAATGAAGTTAAATATTACACGCATGACGGGGGAAAATGCCCCTCGTATTATGATTGGGATGTAAGAGTACCGCGCCAATACGGTGGAAATGACATCGAGACACTTGGCGGAGCCGGTGCCTGGGTGGCTTCTGCCCCGGCATTGATGAAATTACTGGTAGCCATAGACGGTTATGATGACAAACCGGATATCCTTTCAAAGGAATCAATTGACATAATGACCCAATCAACTCGGAAAACCGACCCGTTTGGATGGAGAGGGACCAATGAAAAAGGATATTGGTGGCGCACCGGGTCTTTTTCAGGAACCTCGGCGCTAATGGTCAGGCAACCGGATTCCACCTCGTGGGTTGTACTATCTAATACGAGCACATGGAAAGGAGATAAATTTACTCCCATCGTGTATCAAAAGATGGAAAAAATTATGCAAAATGTAGATCAATGGCCGGAACATGACCTGTTTATTTATAATCACCCTTATTTTTTATTAGCGGATAAATTACATTATATAGAAGAACGCCTCGCGTTAAATTAGGCATGCCTGATATGATCTCCCGGCATTAACTGTCAGCATTTGATTGGTGGACTTACTTTTATCGGGTGGAAAATTATTTGCATCA
>CAYPTK010000192.1:0-5242 GCA_964413555.1 uncultured Bacteroidales bacterium
GGCTGTAACATGCCTGGTTAAAATTTATACACCACTCCTGCATGCAAACCAACATGATTCATCTTATTGGATAGTGCATAGTCTTTCGCGTAAATTGAATTCAGGCTTTGCCTGTATCGTGCCCCGGCCAGTACCTTCCATTGGCGGGTGAGTGTATAGTGAACATTGATTCCTCCCGTGTACATAAAACGGGTTTTGGCAAAGGGTACCCGGTTTAACGGGATGAGTGTTTCCCCGTCATCAGGATTCAATGTTTTTCCTTTTGCACGTATATATATCCCTGCAATAATACCGGTATTGAAGGAACAGGATATGTTATCGTTTATTTTAAAGGTATAACCGATGATAAGTGGTATTTCAATGTATGAATACCGGTTGATGCCATTGTGTTGCAGGCCGCTGACTGAAGTATCATAACGTGCAATTTCAGTAGTATCGACTGTTGTAATCCATGTGGAATCATAAATTTCAACCCACGTGGTGTCATTGCCGGTGATTTCGGCATAGGATTCGAGGAGGAACACGTCCCAATAGCTGTCATACGTATAGTCATAGCTGATGGATGTATCAATGTCAGTTCTCTTGTTGTTGAGGTTTATTTTATTTCGCGATCGCGTGTATGCCATGCCGGATTTTATAGTCCAATGATGAATACCGGCTCCAATATTTACCCCTGATGTAAAAGAGGGGAGGGTGGTTACCGAGTTTTGAATTGTATTAGCTGATTGTGCATATATTTTATCTGTTGCCTCAACAGAATGGTTTACCGGGATTAAGATGCCTGTATACGCGTGTGCAAACATGTTGACATCGAGGGATGAAGGTTGCTTGTTCCATTCGAAATGGAGTTTGTTAAAAGGATTTATTTTTTGAATTCCAGGTGTTTTGGATAATTTGTAATTTCCATACGGTTTTATAGGTTGGGCCACGAAAAAGGTATCATTCCGGATGATGATGAATTTTCTGTATTTGCTTGAATCATAAAAGATGTCATGTCCTTTTTTTATCCGTTCTTCATAATCCTCTTTATCTTCTGAATACAATATGATGGTGTCATTGTTGACCAATTTTTTGGTATTGGCCAACGTGTCATTTTGTTCGATGGTATCACGTTCCAATTCCTGATCGTGAAGCATGGTAATATCCTGTTTTGAAATAATGGTGTCTTTTTGTACCCCGGGTTGTTCTTTTTCAGGTGTTTGTTTATTGCTTTTTGGAACCGGGGTGCTTTTGGCAGAAGGTTGTTCCGGCGTTGTTGCCCGGGGAGAAGATGTACCTCTTTTTCGGTGGATCAATAGTTGCGAACTGATGATCTTGTAATCAATCATATCATTCCTGATGATCTCCTTTAAAACATCTTTGACTCTCACGCTTTCTGCATTTAAGGTGGTGATCCTGTTAATTTCTATAATTTCACTGTTGTAAGTGAGGTTTAACCCGATTTCTTTACCTATTTTATCAAGCACATCCGATAATTTTTCATTGGTAGCAGACAATGTTATTTTTTTATTCAACGCATTGGATTGTGCCGGGGTGTTTTTTGCATAAAGGAATAGTATAAGGAACAGTATAAAAATGTATTTTGTCTTCAAGATTATTTTTTTATTAATCATTAACAGCCGTCCCCGCTCATAATGTAAACACTATCTTTTTTAGATATATTCAGGCCAAATGTAAGCTCCAGCATTTCCATTACAAATTCAATGGAGTCATTATCAAAAGTTGAGGTTAAAGTACAGTTGTTAATGTTGCCATTGTCAACCTCTATTTGTATGGAATAGTGTTCTTCCAAAGTTTTCACCACCTCGTTCATGTTATCGTTTTTAAATATGAGAACCCCGGTTTTCCATGAAAGATAGTTTAAATCAGTATTTTTATATTTATAGACAGATTGATTTGATTTACAATAGATTCCTGTTTCTCCTGCTGTTAATAAAACCTGGTTTTGTTTTTTGTTTATTGAATAGATGAGCACCTTGCCGGATTGCACGGTAACTTTGATGGTGTCGCCATCAAACGCGTTGATATTGAAAGCTGTTCCGACAACTTCTGCCCTGAATTCATCAATTTTTATGATGAACGGCTTTTCATTGTTTTCTGCAACATTAAAATATACTTCGCCCTGCATACTCACCTCCCTGGTGTTTTTTTGAAATTGTTCCGGGTAGGTGAGGGCAGCATTGTTATTCAAACATGCAATGGAACCATCTGTCAGGGTGTCTGAAATTATTTGTTGTTGCAGATTTTGCACTGTAACCATGTCCGGTTTATGGATGAATTGGTATACATACCAACCCCCCATCCCTAATAGAAAAGCCGCGGCTATTCTGCCGGCATGAATGAATAAACGTTTTATTTTTGAAGATGAGTTGGAAGATGTAGTTGACGATTTGATTTTTTCTTTGAAATGGATAAATTCCTCGTCTGTATTGATCTGTTCTTTGGCTTGCTTATATTCAATTGCATAATGTAAATGCTTAATTTTTTTATAGTAATCCCTCGATTCCTCATCGGTACGGATGAGGTGTTCAGCTTTCACCTTCTCTTCGTTGCTTGTTTCACCAAGCAGGTATTTGGTTAAAAGCGCTTTATTATTATATGTTGAGTTTTCGCTCATTTTTATTTTTCCTGGTTTCTATATATAAAACAAAAAAATCTTCATTGACCCTTAGTTTTTTTAAAAAATTTTTATCATAAGTACAATGAATATATGCAAGTAGTCTTTCATCGCCTTGCTTAGTTTGTTTAATGCATTGGAGACGTGTGCTTCTACTGTTTTAACAGACACATCCATCTGCTCTGCTATTTCTTTATATTTTAAATGTTCAAACCTGCTCAATTGAAATGCCAGTTTGCATTTTTCCGGCAATTTATTGATTTCCTGGTCAATGATGTCTTCTAATTGATTTTCTTCCAGGCCTTCGATAAAATGTTGATCTTCCTCAACTAGTTTATCTTCCAGGCCTTCGTCAATATTTATGGTAGATTTATTTTTCTTTAGATAGTTGATTGACCTGTTGGATACGGATTTATACAGGTATGCTTTCAGGTTGTCCTGAAAATTAAGCTGTTCTCTTTTTGTCCACAGGTTTATCATGACATCCTGTACCACTTCTTTGGCAGCATCCATATCCTGAACGTATCGTTTTGAATACACGTATAATTCTATAAAATATTTGTCATACAGGTATTTATAAGCTGTTTCTTCGCCTTTTTTCAGGCTTTCAATGAATGTTATGTCCTGTTTATCTGGCATGTATTATTCTTATCTTCTTAACATTTTATATTTAATTTTATATGAAGTTAAATATAAAAAATATTTATTAAAACTTCTGTAAAAATTTTGGATTTCGTTCTTCTTTCCATAGTTTCAGAAAGACCCCGTTTGTCCATCCAAACCCGTCCTGTAATTTATATTCTCCGCCGCCACCGGGTAAATGGATGTTTACAACATTATATTTTTCCAACATTTTGCCTGTTTCAAAAAATACTTTTACATTTAAATTGGTCCATCTTATTGCTATCATTCGTGCAAGTTGATCATATTTATAGTTTTTACAGGCTTTGTAAGTGATCCATTGCAATGGCGCCCATCCATTTGGGTAATCCCATTGTTGGCCCGTGTTAAACCTGGTTGTAACCACGCCACCATCATATATGAATTTTTCTTTTATATAATGAATTACCCGTGTCGCGATATCATCCGACACCATATCACAATACAGGGGAAATGCCCCGGCCAGGGAACCCCGGTAAGCGAGTTCACGGGCTGAAAAATTGTAATCAAAAAAATACCCTGACTCATCATCCCAGCAATATTTTAAAAGTAGTTTTTTTCGTTGTTCTGCTTTTTCCTTCATTTTTTCTGCCTGGTGGTTGTTTTTGTTTATTCTATATGCATGTTCTAATGATTTTTCCATGTTGTATATTAAGCAGTTCAGGTCAACGGGTAAGATGTGAGTGGTTTGTATCGTTGTTAATGAAAAGGTGTCGCCGAGCCAGCGTGAGCTGTAGTCCCACCCGGATTCGGCGCCTGATCGTAATTCGTTGTACATGTATTTTTTATGTCCTGATTTGTTAAACGTTTGAACATCATGAATATAAGATTCCGGGCGCGGAGTGTTTAAAGCATCGTGATACCTGTTCAGGATTTCCTGCACGTGATTTAATTGAACAACTTTTTGATAGCCCTGGTAGTTATCATTTAATGAGTCGGTACCGTTCATCCAGTAATCATATTCTTGTTGAAGGACAGGTAGATACTTTTTATAAACCGTTTCTTCTTTTATTTCTGCCAATAGTTGCAGCATAAGTGAAAAGAATGGAGGCTGGGAGCGGCTCAGGTAATAAGTCCTGTTTCCATTCGGGATATGGCCGTATTCGTCGATTAAAAATGCAAAATTGTCTACCATGTTTTGGATCATTTCAGTTTTACCAGATACCTGCAAACCAAGCATCGTGAAATAGCTGTCCCAATAATACATTTCCTGGAATCGTCCACCGGGTACAATACACGGGTAAGGCAACGCGATAAGTGATGAACGGGTTTGTTGTTTAGATCGTGTCTTTTCCAGTAAACTCCATACATGATCAATATGCTTAAAAATGAGCGAAGTATCCAAAAGAAGCGTGTCAAAGTGAATGCCTATAAACGTTTTAAGGTTAAACCCGGGCTTTTCCCGTTCGATACGGTATTTTTTTTGTATGGTGTCAACAGGGTAAAGAGGGCGATAATCCACGAATGCTTTTTGGTCTTTAAAGATACGCGCTCGTTGTACCTCTTTAAAAAGAAGAGGATAAGCTTCAGCCGGATTGATTTGTGATGAACAGGGTGTGAAAATGTTTAATGTGAATATAATGACAAATATTATGTTTAAGTGACACATATTCTTTTTGTTTTTTTCCATTGCACGTTTTGATTTTTGATTTTGCACTTTTTGAATTGATTTTGAGCTTTGCACTTTGGATTTTCTTATCGTATTTTCATTGGCAAATGATAGTTGATGTTTTCAAATCAACAGCATAATTGACAAATAGTGGTCAACCTTATTCAGGCATCAACAAGAAGTCAGAAGTCAGAGGTCAGCAAAATCATAGAAGCTTATAATAAAACTATTCTGAATTCTTGATTCTGAATTCCGGATACAAAGAATCAACTTCCACTAAAATGGTAGTAGAACCAATTTATTTAAATGTTCCGGTTATTTTTTTTCCTGTTTTTAAACTTGTTTTGATACTTGTC
>CAYPTK010000193.1:0-5161 GCA_964413555.1 uncultured Bacteroidales bacterium
TATTGGGGATATCGTTCCATTCATTATCTGTCAGCGATTCTATCGTGCTATTTTTGCTGTCTCCCCATCGGTCGGTCCAATGAATAAAACCTTTTAGTAAATGCGCTTTATCTGAGAAGTGGTGGTCAAAATCCATATCAATTGCATAATATGTCCGTCTGAATGGTTCATACGATTCCGTGGTATAAAATATTTTTTCATACGATTCCGAGGTATGAACTTGTCCTATCCCGGGTAATATATCTTTTTGTACCTGATAATCACTTCCATGGCCGAATTTGAATATGCCGTATTTTCCGGAAATGCCCACGTTGCTCCTTGGTGTAATATTTATTTCAATTCCAAGATTGCCTGACATTCCACCACGGTATAAGTAGCGGTTCCCGTCATAAAATAAAAGATACATTGTATCCGGTTCAATTGTAATTCGTCCCCGGGTATGTTCACCCTGGTAATGCTGATCTCTGAAATCAACCCCCCCGGTGATTTTTGTGATACCTTTTTTGTATGATACGATTGCTTCTGCATTGTATTTATCATTCAATCCGGCGCCAGCACTGAACGTTCCGCTTAACCCTTCGTATTTCTGTTCTTTAATAATCACGTTGATAATTCCCCCGGTACCTTCAGGGTCATATTTCGCCGAAGGATTGGTGATGATCTCGATGTTTTTTATTCGTGCAACGGGGATTTGTTGTAGCGCGTCACTACCTTCCAGGGCCGTGGGTTTCCCATTCACCAAAACTTTAAAGTTTGAGCTTCCTCGCATGGTTATATTGCCTTCAATGTCCACTTTTACAGAAGGGACATTTTCAAGTGCATCAACAGCAGTACCTGACGCGGATGTTAAATCCTCGCTAACATTGATTACTTTTTTGTCAATTTTATATTGTACACGTGGCGACTCGGCTTTCACTTCTACTTCATCCATTTCATAAACCGCTTTGTCAAGTTTGACAGATTGCAATGTTACATCGGGTTCCTCGGGTGTAACGGACAAATCAGAAATTGTTTCTTGTTTATATCCTATAAAATCCAAAATCACGGCATAATTTCCAAAAGGGATTTTTTCAATAATAAAACGCCCCCTGGCATTACTGATCGTTCCTGTAACCAATGAAGAGTCTGGCATCTTATAAATGGATATACTGGCGTATTCAATCGGTTGATTTGTTCCTGCATCAATGACATTCCCGGATATTGAACCTCTTTCGGCCGTTTGTGAAGTAGGCTGTGAAAATAAGCACGTGCATATACAAAAAAAACATGTAAAGAAGATACTTTGTTTGAATTTCACAAGTTTATTTTTTTAAAATTTTAAAAATTCGTAATCGTTTCTTTCCATTTCATGGTCGTGTGCGAGCATGGTAAAAGTTTATTTACGCGTGTTTCCATGTATTTAATATTACATTGATACGAAAATAAATACAATTTATTACATTATTTATTGTTTTAACAAAAAATAATATTAAACACGTTGTTAAATTAACTTGTATTATTCATAATAACTAAAAAAATAAGTACAAGAAAATGAATATCACTAATTTATATCATAGTTTTTGTAAAAGGGTATTTTGCTTTAGTTATGCCAAAGGTACAACAGATTTGGTCCATTGGCTTCGTTGCAAAAGGATCACGGTAGGCTGCTACAGCTTCAGCCTTTGACGCCTCATGTCCGCGTCAAATCTGATGCATGAATAATACAGGTAAGTTAAGAAAACATTAAATTATTGTTAAATATGTAACAAAAATAATGGGTTGACGTCTTAAGTATTAAAAATTATTGTTAATTTATTCACAATAATTTTTTAGTATGAGAAAAAAGTATTTATTTCGTATGATTAAAATGATAATCTGATGAGATTCAAAAGAGCAGTAGTAATCGTTTTCTCGTGTATGTTGGGATTGTATTATCCTGTTAATGCAGAAGAAGCGGGAAATAAAAAAACCATTAGCGGGTATATAAAAGATAAAGAAAATGGTGAAAAATTAATTGGCGCCACGGTGTATATTGAAGAACTTAAAACCGGTACGTCTTCAAATCTATACGGTTTTTATTCCATTAGCTTACAGCCCGGGACATATCATTTGGAATATTCGTATATCGGTTACACGAGTGTTAAGAAAACAATCAATCTACAGGAAGATAAAACGTTGAATGTTGAATTGGCTCCGTCAGCAAAGGAAATTGAAGAGGTAAAGATAGAAGCCAGGCGGAAGAATGAGAATATTGTAAGCACCGAGATGAGTGTAAACAAGCTGGAGACCAAAAAAATTAAACAAATACCAGCATTACTGGGCGAAGTGGACGTGATCAAAGCAATCCAGTTGCTCCCGGGTGTACAAACTGCTTCCGAGGGGTCATCAGGGTTTAACGTGAGGGGTGGCGCGATGGACCAAAACCTGATTTTACTGGATGAAGCCCCGGTATATAATGCATCTCACCTGATGGGGTTTTTCTCCATTTTCAATAATGATGCTGTTAAAAATGTTGAACTGTACAAGGGATATATCCCGCCCAGGGCAGGAGGGAGGCTCTCTTCGCTCTTGGATATCAGGATGAAAGAAGGAAATAAAAAAGAATTCAAGGTAACCGGGGGCATCGGGATACCTGTTTCGAGCCGGTTGACCGTGGAAGGGCCTATTATAAAAGATAAAACCTCGTTTATTGCTTCCGGTAGGCGAAGCTACGCGGATCTTCTGCTGCCCTTGGCAAGCGATACAAATTTACATGATTTAAAACTTTTCTTTTATGATTTTAATGCAAAGGTGAATCATACCATCAATCAAAATAATCAAATTTTTTTATCAGGATATTTTGGACGGGATATTTTTAAAAGCCAGTTTGCCGAGACAAAATTTGGGAATCAGACCCTTTCATGTCGTTGGAATCATTTATTTTCCAAGAAATTATTCGGCAATCTCACGTTTATACGGAGTAAATACGACTACCAGTTAGGTGCCACGTGGCTTGATGATTTGTCGTTTTTATGGACGTCGAATATGACGGATTATAGTCTGAAAGCAGATTTTACGCATTATTTAAATCCGCGAAATACATTTAAATATGGTGTACACTCCATCTTGCATAATTTTGATCCCGGTGTGATTGAAAATTCGGGAGAAGGGAATCCCTTGGCAAAGATAGAACTCCCTTTAAGCAAGGCACTTGAAAGCGGTATTTATTTCTCAAACCACCAGGAGGTTTCCGAAAAAATTAAATTGGATTATGGTATCCGGTATTCCTTTTATTCAAACATTGGCAAAGAAACCATTTATGATTATGAAAGTTATTATTCAGGGTCAGATAAATTATACCAGCCGGTTGATACCACTGTTTATAATAAGTGGGATTTTTATCATCTATACCATGCTCCTGAACCCAGGTTTGCCCTGAACTATATATTCAATGCCCGTTCATCTGTTAAGGCCAGTTATACCCGAACACTTCAATATATTCATTTAGCCAGTGTTTCTACAGCCGGGACACCTTTAGATATATGGTTTTCATCGAATCCAAACATCAAACCCCAAAAAGCAGATCAATATACCATAGGATACTTCAGGAATTTTTTTGATGACATCCTGGAGACTTCAATAGAAGTATATTATAAAAAAATGCATGATGTGATAGATTTTAGAAATGATGCACAGTTATTGTTAAATAAACACCTTACCGGTGAATTACGGTTTGGTACAGGCGAAGCGTATGGTATTGAATTCCTTTTCAGGAAATCTTCAGGTAAGCTCACGGGCTGGTTAAGCACTACGTTGTCAAGAACCTTCAGGGATATCCCTGAAATTGCTGAAGACCCGTTTCCTGCCCCGTATGATAAACCGGTGAGTTCATCGCTTGTCATGAGTTATGAGCTATTTGAAGATGTTACCATCGCTTGCAATTTCGTGTATTCTACCGGAAGGGCCGTTACTTTTCCAACCGGGAAAGCAAGAATAGGAGGACTTGTAGTGCCGGTATATTCTGGCCGCAACACGTACAGGTATCCTGATTATCATCGAATGGATATAGCACTCACTTTAAAAGGCAAAGAAAATCCTGATAAATTTTGGCACGGGGAATGGAATTTTTCAATTTATAACGTGTATAACCGGCATAATGCCTGGGCAATTAACTTTGTCCCGGATGATGAGAATCAAAATAAGATTCATGCTGAAAAGACCTATTTATTCCCGATCATTCCTTCTGTAACATATAATTTTAAATTTTAGGACATGAAAAAATATACCATATTCAATATATTGTTAATTTTTTTATTCGCTTGGGTAATCTATTCATGTACCGAAGAGATGGAGATTGAATTGGATGATGAACAAACACGGTTGGTTGTATATGGAACATTAAGCACCGATACTACAATTCACACGGTCAGGTTATCCGAAACCAGCAATTATTTTGATGATGCAAAACCACCCGCGGTTTCTGGAGCAGTTGTTAAAATTGAAGGGACAGACGGGACCGTGATAAATCTTCATGAACGTTCCGGTGAACCGGGAGTGTATGATACAGATTCTAACACGTGTGGTAAAATAGGGGTAGCATATACATTATTCATTAATAATGTTGATATAGATGATGATGGTAAAAATGAAACATACCAGGCTACTGACTCCATTCGGCCAATAGGGGTAGCAGACTCTGTTAAATTACTATATTTTGAAAATTCGTTCGTTCAATTATGGCAGGTTCACCTGTTTGCAGAAGAACCATCAGGGAAAGATTATTATTTATTCAAATTTTGGGTGAATAATCAATTGTATACAGATACCTTATCCCAGGTAGGTGTTGCCGATGATCAATTTTTAGATTCCATTAGCCGGGAAACAGGTGTTCCTCTGCATCCTTTTATAGATGCTACACATACAAATCCCGGAGATAATATTACATTTGAACTCAACTCTATTACTGAACAATATTATAACTTTTTCATGCAATTACAGGATGAAGTAGATGGGCAAAGCCCGTTTGAAGGCCCTCCATCAAACGTGGTAACAAATCTAAATAACGGGGCTGTCGGTTTTTTTGGGACGTATTCTATAGACAGGGCAAGCACTCTTGTCCCGCCTGAGCCCTGGAAAAATTATGAGTTGTATTAACCCGGAACATTCATACCATTAGCTTTGTGCAGATGCAAGGCGCCTAAGC
>CAYPTK010000194.1:0-5160 GCA_964413555.1 uncultured Bacteroidales bacterium
CAAGGATTTGCTGAGATGAGGCATAGCATAGCTATGGTGAATCGAAGCAAATTAAGGGGGCTTCTAATAATTCCTTCGCATCAAAATTTCCAGGGTTTTTTATAGACAATGAATTTTTTTGAAGCACTATCGGGATAATGCAAGAAAAAATGAAGCAGTATATGAAAAACCCTGAAAACCCTTTGGGAACAAATAGATTAAATAATCTGCTTCGTTGCTAAGCCCTTGAACCTTTAGCTCACGAACACAATTAAAAAATTATTTTTTTGTGAGTAAATAGAATACTATGTCCGCGGGCTTAGGCGCCTTGCATCTGCACAAAGCTAATGGTATGAATGTTCCGGGTTAAATGTCATTCAGTATATCATGAATTTGCTTACATGTTTCAATGACTTGGGATTCACTGATGATGAGAGGCGGGGCTATTCTAAATGCCGTATTATTAAATATAAAACTATTGCACAGTAAGCCACGGTCAAGGGCTTTTTGAAGAAATTTTTTAACGTTTAATGAATTTTTTAATTCTACTGCCATGAATAATCCTTTCCCTCTGACTTCTTTTATTTTCGGGTGATTCAGCCTGGTTTTAAACAATGCACCGAGTTCAATGATATGAATTGAATCTATCCCTGTAATGACCTCAAGGGCTGCATTGGCAGCAGCACATACAAGAGGATGCCCTCCAAAGGTAGTTATATGTCCTAAAACAGGATTTGTTTGCAATGAATCCATCATTTCTTTTGATGCAATAAAGGCTCCAACAGGCATACCACCACCAAGTGCTTTTCCGGTAACAAGTATGTCCGGGATAATATTATAATCCATAAATGCAAATAATGGCCCGGTTCGTTTCATGCCTGTTTGTACTTCATCCAATACAAGAAGCGTACCGGTATGTTTGCATCGTTCGGCCAAGGCTTGTAAAAAATTATTTCCCGGAACCATAATCCCGGCTTCTGCCTGTATTGGTTCTACAACTACACACGCGGTATCACGTGATATTAGATGTAAATCCTTTAAATGATTGTACCTTAAAAACCGAATACCGGGCAGCAAGGGCCTGAATGAATTTTTATAATACTCGTCTCCCATCAATGACAGGGCACCGTGAGTTCCTCCATGATAGGCATTCTTAAATGCAATAATTTCAGTTCTTCGTGTATACCGTTTGGCAAGTTTTAAAGCTCCTTCAATTGCTTCACTCCCGGAATTTACAAAATACGTTGATTGTAAAGGAAAAGGTAAAAGATTGGATAAATTTTTGGCGAGTCGCGCCTGATGATATTGAATTAGCTCTCCATAAACCATCAGGTGCAGGTGTTTTTCTGCCTGTTTCTTAATGGCGTTAACAACAGTTGGATGACAATGGCCAACATTATTTACACTAAGGCCCGAAATAAGGTCAGTATATCGCCTGCCGCCGCTCGAATACATGTAAATTCCTTTTGCTTCTGATATTTCAACAGAAAGTGGATAAGCGGACGTGCGTGCAAGATTTTCGGGGAAGCAAGCGAGTTTATCATTCATCTGCTTAGAATTCAATTCAAAAATTAAAATTTTTAATGACCAGGTCAGATTTATTAATAGAATTTTTCAACCATTGGAGTTTAAGCTCAGTTTTTTCCTCGCTAGCGAGCGTCCATTGAACATCTGAATTCCTTATCTTATGAGATAAAGTGTAAAACATGATGGCGGCTGAAACTGAAATATTAAAACTCTCTGTAAATCCTAATATAGGAATTTTAAGATGCTCGTCTGCTAAATTCATAATCTCTTCAGACAACCCTCCCAGTTCTGTCCCGAAGCACAATGCAAATTTGCCTTTATGAATATCAAAAGATTCCAGTTCATTATCATCTGTATGTGGCGTCGTGGCAATGATTCTGTATCCTTTTTCTTTAAGCTGATGGATGACTGGTATGGTATTGTCTTCAGCAACTTTGTATTTATAAACAGACAGCCATTTATTGGATCCAAGAGCTACATCCGGGTTTACAACATATTCATTGCTTTTTTCAATGATATGAACATCCTGTATTCCAAAACATTCGCAGGATCTCAATACAGCACTTGCATTATGGGGTTGATATATATTTTCTAAAACAGTTGTGATATAGCGGGTACGATTCTGTAAAACTTTATTTATGATGCTTAAACGTCTGGAAGTAATAAACTCTGAAAGATGATGAATTAATTTTTCCTGATATTCAGTCATTCTTTATCATATTAAAAAAGGGGCATGTTACGTGCCCCTTTTAAACTCTTTCATTCGTATGTTTTAAGATACTGAATCTGCTAATTCGCTACCAGCTTTGAATTTAACTACTTTTTTGGCAGGAATTTGAATTGGGGCACCTGTTTGAGGATTTCTTCCTGTCCTGGCACTTCTTTTAGAAACTGAAAAAGAACCAAAACCTACGAGAGCTACACGGTCTCCTTTTTTTAAAGCCTTTGTTGTTGTGTTAACGAAAGCGTCTAATGCTTTTTTAGCATCAGCTTTTGTAATGTTAGCTTGGCTAGCGATAGCATCAATTAATTCTGCTTTGTTCATAATATTATGATTTTTGGGTTAGTGAAAAAATATTATTTACAAATATAAAATATTTATTATGCTTACCAAATGTTTTGGTGAAAAAAAAAATGATTTTTTTCACCGTAAACAGTGGGATCAGGACTTATAAACAATACAAGAAGTCCTATGCCTCTGTTTTTCAGTCAGATAAATAAATACGCCTGAAAATGAATAAAATAAATTTTTTTTTTGTTATTTTCTAAAAAATAATGTCTTTGGCTCATGGATATCAGGTAAAAATATTGAAAACACGAAAATTTTAATACCAAAAATTGTATTCATCTAAAAAATATCATTATTTTTGTGCCGGAGGAATGGCGGAGTGGTCGAACGCGGCGGTCTTGAAAACCGTTGTTCGCCTAACGGCGGACCGGGGGTTCGAATCCCTCTTCCTCCGCTTTCTTTAGTTATTTTTTTTAATACAACGCGATTCTTCATCGCATTTGACATCCTCAGGATTCCCGGTATAATAAACGCTTCCCTTGCTATAAATTTCTACTGCAAGCATTTTTCCTGCAAATACATGCACATCGCCAATTGAATGATGTAAAACTTTTACCCTGTCTGCCTTTAAACTATCTGCTATCACGCGACTGGTATAATAAGGCCAAAAATGCGCGTAATTTGTTTTCCCCCTGAAAATAAACTCTCCGGTTGTGGAATATGATGTTTTAAAATATATTTGATCACAGTTTACTTCCAGGTTTACATAATGAAGGTCATTAACACCCCAGATAATTAATTTAGGAGAATGGATGCAATTCATTGATATTAAATCACTTGGTTTTTCTAAAACTACCTGCTCAAGTGAATCCACGTGAACAAATGCAGTTATTTTTTTATACTCCCTTGCCCAAGAACAAGTTGCTGTATTATACATGTACAAAGTATCCTCAACGTGACGAATTTCGACGTATTGTAAAAGGTTTTCAGGGCCTTTTAAAAATAATTTATTTACTGTATCCTGATATAGCTTAACCACGAAAAGGTCATTCACGGAAATGACTGAAAAATCCTTTATTTCCCGCTGTTCTTTAACAACAGAACCGTTTCCTTTAAAACAGCTTCCCGGGTCAGAATTGCATCCTGCAAAGGAAACGATTGTCAAGTAGATAATGATTTTGAAGACGTGATTCATTTTTTTATATTTTTTATCATTTAAGTCAAAATATTGTCAGGTTTACAAGATTATTAAGGGTGGTGCACGAGTGAGAATTCAGGCATGCACACTTACTTTATAGACATATACCAATTATTATAAGATTACAAATTTATTTATCCCAGTAATAGCCGATCCCCCATTCAACAAAATCAGCATCAGCATAATGTGCTTTTATAGAAAAATTAGCCATTAAATGATTATTGAATTTATATCGCAAACCTATCCTGTCATAAATACGCTGATCAGGGATAGGGCTATAAATATAACATCCTATCTGCATGGTAATGGCCAACCTGTTTAATAAAAAATCATGAAAAACATGAACTCCCGGCCTGAACAAATCCATTTGTGAAATGGGTCTGTTTTGTCTTTCCGGGTGAATGGGCCTTAGAGACTGGTTGTAGAATACATCAACGCCCAGTCCTACTTTACGCTTCCAACCAAAATATTTACCAGCTTCCGTGCTCAATGAAGAAGCAAAATAATAATGATCATCATCTATATCATGCACCCTGAAACCCGCGGAATATATCACGAGAAACTCAATTCCCCGGGGAATTTCAGGTGCTTCAACCTGTTTGTCAGGAATTGCTTTGTAATTAAATAAATGATTCAACCCGAACGAGGCCGAAACAATATTCAATCCCAGGTTTGGTTTTTTATAATTTCCATTCGAAAAATGAGTAAACCCGGCCCCGGCAATGAATTCATTTTGCTTATTAAGTTTAAACCGCCCATTCAGACAAAAATTAAAATAAATATTCCCACTCGATCCAATGGCCGTATTCCATAAATTATCTTCGAGATCAAATTTCTTTGTTAAATACGCCATCCCGAATGCAATTTTATAATGAAGCCGGAATTTCGCGGGCTGGCCACCAAACGGAATATTTATATACGGGAAAAATGCATGTGCTTTTCCAAATACCCTGTCATTTCCCAGGGTGCTCATAAAATAACCGATGCCAATTCTTGGTTTAAAAAATATTTTTTCATAATAAGATGCTCCAAATGTTGGTTTGCTAATATTCACTTCAACACCTGAAACATGGTCTTCAACATTATAAGCAATCTCCCGGGTATGTGACAAAATAAATCCAGAATGGTATTTAGCATTTGCATAAATATTATTCCAGAAAGAAACACGTTCTCCTGTATATCCATTATAATATGATAGCAAAAATAGTGTTATAAATATAAATTGTTTCCCGGTTTTCACAATCTGTTTTTTAAAAAGGTTTTAACAGTTTAAATCTGCTTAATTTTTTTTTAGCATCAAAATAAATTATTTTTGGGAAATATTAAACATTATTTTTATGTATTCATTATACAAAAAAGAAATCAATACTTTTTTCAGTTCATTATCAGGATATATAGTTATAACCATTTTTCTGGTTATCAACGGGTTATTTATATGGGTGTTTCC
>CAYPTK010000195.1:0-490 GCA_964413555.1 uncultured Bacteroidales bacterium
TTTTTTCATTTTCTCTAAAATGCATAACAGCGCAGAAGGCAACAAATGATGAATCTGTTTACAAAAACATTATAGTTTATTACAATGCATTATATATGACAAATACATTCATGATTCTATAAATTAAATAATACCACTTGTTTTTTATCACGTAATTTCATAAGTTTGCATATTCTTTGAACTGAACTAATTCATGTCAGGTATTTCAGGAACAGGTAAACGGGATGATATAAAAGGATTACCACGTGTGAAACATTTTGGTGTTGATTTTTTGAATAAATAGCGCGTGAAAGTTTGAATGAACGGGGCCATGTCAGGTAAGTAGAAGGTTACAGAAGAATTAATTGTTCAAAGTCTTTAAAGATAAATTATTCGGGTAAGCAATTTTAAACATTAAATAAATCTTAAAAGTAGTTAATTTAAAAATTAAATAATTATGAAAAAGTATATTTCCTTTTTATCGCGTAAGTCATTATTTATTGTTCTAACT
>CAYPTK010000195.1:500-5137 GCA_964413555.1 uncultured Bacteroidales bacterium
GGTCTGCATATTTACCTTAAAAAGACCGGCACCATTCAACAGCTCAAATCTGGAGCTCTTTTGCCTGCGGGGAAGATGTCATTCAAATGATAAAGCAAGATAATGATTTGTGGGTACTCACGAGTGATGCCGGTCTTTTTAAGGTAAATATGCAGACCAGGGGCTTGACACGATACACGCCACGAAATTCAGGGTTACCCAATTCAACAATAAATGCTTTTGCCATGGATCCAGGGGGGCATTTATGGTTTGCAACGTATGATACGGGACTCGTGAAATTCGATGGCACAGCCTGGACAGTATATAGCACGGAAAATTCCGACATATATACAAACTACCTGGATTATGTTGTTGCCGACAAAAATGGAAACATATGGGTTGAGAGCAGCGCTCGGCTGATGAAATTTGATGGTATAACGTGGACGGAATATGATCATTCATACATGAATATATACTCGATGGCAATAGAATATAAAAATGATAGCACGATTATATGGTCAGGCACGAGCTATGGTTCAGTAATCCGCTTCAATGGAGTAAGTTTCTCTGATATAAGTAATCAAACATCGTATCTCGGGGACTGGAGAATTGAAGCATTAGCACTCGATGCCACGAATAAATTATGGATTGGCACGAATAATGATGGTATCATTTTAAAAGACGGCGACACGTTTACTCATTATACTGAAATTAACTCGAACCTGGCCAGTGACCGCGTCAATTCATTCAGGATTGATAACAACAATCATGTTTGGTGTGCAACAGGGTATGATAACGTGAGCGTGTTTGAAGGTGACTCTTTCCGTGTGATTAATGATACATACAACGTGGAAGATTTAGAATTTGATGATGAGGGAAACATCTGGTTAGGATATGGTTTTGATGGTTTGGCAATATACGATCCCGTGACTTATTCTCAAACCTCCATATTATTATCGAATTCGATCCCGGGTAATACAATCAATGCAATTGCCTCAGATGACGCGGGTAATAAATGGATCGGGACTGGCAATGGAATTGCTGTTTACGATGGTTCCTGGCAGATTTATGACACTTCAAACACGTTACTTGGATCAAATGAAATTGAGGATATTGTAAAAGATAACAGCAATAACATGTGGATTGGGACTGAAGACAGAGGACTTGCTAAATTTGACGGGGTGAATTGGACTATATATAATATGTCTAACTCTGATTTGCCCTCTAATTATATCGTAGCGCTTGATGTTGATAATGCCGGGAACATATGGATCGGCACATCTTCTAATGGATTGGCCAAGTATTCAAATGGCACGTTTACAGAGTATAATACAATTAATTCTGACTTGCCGTATGATCAAATATATGATGTCAGGCACATCAATAATTCCATTTACGCGTGCACGCGTAACGGGCTTGGTATCCTGAATTTAGCATCCGGTAACTGGACTGTTTACAACACGTCAAACTCCAGCCTTCCGGATGATGACGTGTCTGCTGTTGCACAAGATAAAGAAGGCCGTTTATGGATAGGATTGTATCGTGGAGGCGTGGTACGTGTTGTAGGAGACACATGGATTAATTTCAATGCAAACAACTCGGGCCTGATTGATAATTATATCAATGATATTATTGTCAATAATGCAGGTGAAATATGGATCGCGACCTCATGGGGCCTTTCAAAACCAAACATAGAATATTGGACATGGGATAATTTCAGTGTATATTCTTCAGAAATATTAGATTATAATTTAAATTGCCTGTTTTATGATGAATCTGAATCCAGTTTATGGATTGGTACAGATGCTGGTGTTAGCATTTATGGAAGCAAAGCCTATGCAGGAATACATGAAGATGAACCAATAGAACCTTTAGATATAAACGTGTATCCTAATCCTGTTCATGACATTTTACATGTTAAAACAACATCAAATATCAGGCAGGTTATTGTCTCGAATACAATGGGCAGTCAAATCATGCAAAAATCATTCAGTGAAACACGAAATATGAATCATCTTAAAGAATATCAATTGAATATGTCAAACCTGAAACCAGGTGTATACATTATTACATTAATTGATGAAACTCGGCAGATGATATCTGAAAAAATTCTTAAAGAGTAAATGAAAATAGCCTGTTCAGTCATGATATAAATGAGCTGACCCGGAACCAAGCATCGTGAAGTTAACGGGCATGATCTCGATTATTTTCACTTTCAACGGGAAGTCATTTCCTGTCACGGGAATTATTATTATATTTGTTTACAATGTATTATTAGTCATTAAACCCAAATTATGTATTAGAACTTCATATTGTGTAATAGATTTTCTAATGCATATTTTGGGTTAAACTTGAAACAAAAAATTAATTCACATGCTGCAGGATATTCTTCATTATGAGCTTATTGACACGAAAAGTGTAAATATTTCGGTTTCGGAGATCATTGTTTTCCTGGTGATCCTGATCGTGGCAAAAACGATTCTTTGGATCATACGGCGCATCTTTTTGCGCCAGTCACGTAAACATGAGATTGAAAAAGGAAAGACTCATTCCATTTATCAAATCATAAGATATTTTCTTTGGATTGTTGCTATTACCCTGGGACTGGAGATTATAGGAGTGAAAGTCACCTTGCTGGTTGCCGGGTCTGCTGCTTTACTGGTTGGATTGGGACTGGGATTGCAACAAATATTCAAAGACATTGTATCCGGCATTTTTTTATTGTTCGAGGGCACCATTAAAATAGCAGATATTGTCGAGTTGCAGGGGGTCGTTGGCAAAGTGAAAGAGATCAGTATACGAAGCACGAAAATCATTACACGGGATAACATTATCATGATCATCCCCAATTCCAAATTTATTGAAGAAGATGTAATTAATTGGAGCCATCATGAAGAGCGGACCCGTTTTCATGTAGAAGTAGGTGTTGCATATGGATCAGATGTTGAACTCGTTAAAAACACGCTTCTCAAATGTGCTGAAGAAAATTCAAAAATTACTTCAAAGCCTCCTCCAATCGTGTTTTTTAATAACTTCGGAGATTCTGCACTGGAATTTCAACTGCATTTTTGGACCAATCAATCATTCCTGGTAGAACATATAAAAAGTGATCTGAGGTTTGAGATTGATAAATCTTTCAGAAAAAACAATATTGTCATTGCTTTCCCACAACGTGACCTTCATATAAAACATATCCCCGATGAATGGAAAAAACAGTAAGCACTCGTAAGTCCTTAGGATATCCCCCCTGTAAACTGGTATCATTTTTGTTGTATGTAATTTATAATGAAGGTTCGTGCCAGGCGGCGTTGTCCGTGATATCTTCTCCACGGACCTGTAAAACAGGATATTACATCCAATAATTTAAAATATAATCGTATGAAAACAATCATCACGTATGCATTGGGATTGCTAACAATCCTTGTAGCATGCCAAAATAATCATACCCATGATTACATGAAAGAAGACGGGGAGAATGACCATCTTGAACGTGTAAGTAATAAAACAGGAAAAGCGATTGTCGCGGGAGGCTGTTTCTGGTGTATTGAACAACCTTTTGAAGGAATTGACGGGGTGATTAGCGCGGTTTCAGGATATGCAGGCGGAGATATTGAAAATCCTTCTTATTCACAAGTCTCGGGTGGCGAAACGCGGCACCGTGAATCCGTTCAAATCACCTTTGACCCTCATATTATAAGCTATTCAGAAATCCTGGGGATTTATTGGAAGCAATTTAACCCTACCGACCCGGGAGGCTCGTTTGCAGACAGGGGGCATCAATACACGTCTGCAATTTTTTATCTGACAGAAAAACAAAGACAGGTTGCCAATGAAACAAGACAGGCATTGCAAGAATCCGGGATTTTTGAAGATTCCATTGTAACCCCGGTCATTGCTTATAAAAATTTTTACAGGGCAGAAAAATATCATCAGGATTATTATGAGAAAAATCCAGATGATTATTGGAGTTATAAACGTGCTTCCGGACGGGTGCAATTTATCGAAGATACCTGGGGAAAAATCAAAGCAGAAGATTACCCTGTCCCTTCACCTGATGAGATCAAAGATTCATTGACGGGATTACAGTACCGTGTAACAAGAAACGACGGGACAGAACCGGCATTTGATAATAAATACTGGGATTACAAACAGGCAGGCATTTACGTGGATATTATATCAGGTGAACCGCTTTTTAGTTCAAAAGATAAATTTAAATCAGGTACCGGCTGGCCCAGTTTCACGAAACCTATTGATTCAAGATACTTAAACAAAACGATTGATTCTTCCGGGATAACAACAAGAGTTGAAGTAAGAAGCCGGTTTGCCGATTCACACCTGGGACATGTTTTTTATGACGGCCCGGACCCAACAAACCTGCGCTATTGTATGAATTCGGCTGCAATGGATTTTATCCCCAAAGACAAAATGAAAGAAAAAGGGTATGGGAAGTTTTTATGGCTCGTGGAATAATTGAATGCCCCATGCAAAGGAGGAGAAGCAATTCCTGACAGCAAAGGGATCAGCCAACCATTTTTGTTTGAGAAGACAGAGGTATGAATATACCGGTTCATGTTATCTGGTTGCTGTTAAAAATCATTCCCTTTTTTCCTGCTCATCCGGATTCATGATTTCTGTTTGCCTGTTAATGGATTCCTGGT
>CAYPTK010000196.1:0-5074 GCA_964413555.1 uncultured Bacteroidales bacterium
GGCCGACTACGATACAGCTTCCCTTGCCTATGAAATAAATTTTGAAGCAGCACGTGTTGCAAAGAAATCTGCCCTGGGGTATACTGCAAAAACTCCGGATAAACCCCGTTTTGCTGTTGGAACACTTGGCCCAACAAATAAAACGGGTTCACTAAGCCCTGATGTTAATAATCCGGGGTTTCGTGACATTTCATTTGAAGAATTAAAATCTGCTTACAAAACTCAGGTTCAGGGCCTTGTTGATGGTGGCGTTGATATTCTAATGATTGAAACCATATTTGATACGCTTAATGCCAAAGCAGCATTAATGGCAATAGAAGAATATTGTAATGAAACAGGCAAAAAACTTCCTGTAATGGTTTCAATGACAGTTTCCGATGCAAGCGGAAGAATACTCTCGGGACAAACCATTGAAGCTTTCATGCATTCTGTTTCGCATGCTCCGTTGCTTTCTGTAGGCTTGAACTGTGCAGCAGGCGCCAAAGGACTGATCCCACACCTTGAAAAACTTTCATCAGAAGCTCCTTTTCACGTGAGCGTGCATCCGAATGCCGGGCTACCTAATGAATTTGGAGAATATGACCAGGCACCTCTTACCATGGCCAATATGATGGAGGTATATTTTCAAAATAACTGGGTAAATATAGCCGGGGGATGCTGTGGAAGCAGGCCTGAACACGTTAAAGCCATTGCTGACAAGGCAGCTGATTACGCGCCGAGGAAAAAGAAACCAACAAAGAATGTTACATATTTAAGCGGCCTGGAAGCCCTGTATATACAAGATGACTCCGGTTTTATACAAATCGGGGAGCGTACAAACGTTGCAGGATCAATAAAATTTGCACGATTGATAAGGGAAGAAAAATATGAAGAAGCACTTGAAATTGCCAGGCAACAAGTTGAATCCGGCGCGGACATGCTAGATATTAATGTAGATGAAGGTATGATTGATGCACGAAAAGCAATGACCGAGTTTTTACATCTATTGAATGCTGAACCTGATATTGCAAAAGTGCCTGTTGTCCTTGATTCATCAAAATTTGAAGTCATTGAAGCCGGGCTAAAATGTCTGCAAGGCAGGTCGGCAGTCAATTCAATAAGCCTTAAAGAGGGGAAAGAGATATTCAAACAACATGCAAACACGATTAAGCGCTATGGTGCCATTCCGATTGTAATGGCTTTTGATGAAAAAGGACAAGCCGACACGTTTGAACGGAGAATAGAAATATGTGAACGGGTTTATCAAATTCTTGTCAATGAATTAAACTTCTCACCAGAAGAAATCATTTTTGATCCAAATGTATTAACAGTAGGCACTGGAATGGATGAACATAAAAATTACGCGCTGGATTTCATTCAATCGGTCAGGTGGATTAATGAAAATTTACCTGGTGCTAAAATTTCAGGTGGTATCAGTAACGTATCGTTTTCTTTCAGGGGAAATCATGCTATCAGAAACGCGATTAACCAGGCGTTTTTACATCATTCGATTCAGGCAGGTTTGCATATGGGCATTGTTAACCCGGCTGCAAAAGGAACGTATGAAGAAATTCCGGGAAAGCTCAAAGAACGTGTGGACGATTTATTGCTAAACAGGAGAGAGGATGCTACCGAGCGTTTAATGGAACTGGCCGATGAATATAAAGAAGTAAAAACAAAAAAAGAAAAGGGTGAAACCTGGAGAAAACAACACGTCAATGAAAGAATATCTTATGCCCTTGTAAAAGGGAACGAAAGATATATTGAACAAGATGTAATTGAAGCACGGGAACAACATGATGAAACATTACAGGTTATCGAAGGGCCGTTGATGAGTGGAATGAACGAGGTAGGAAACTTATTTGGCGAGGGGAAAATGTTTTTGCCACAGATCGTGAAAAGTGCACGTGTCATGAAAAAAGCAGTTGCCTGTTTAATGCCATTTATAGAAGATGAAAAACAAGCAGGTGAACAGCAAGGGAAAGGCAAAATATTACTGGCAACGGTTAAAGGCGACGTTCATGATATCGGTAAAAATATTCTTTCCGTGATCCTAAAATGTAATAATTACGAGATCATTGACCTGGGAGTGATGGTACCTGCAGAAGACATTATAGAAGCTGTAAAGAAAGAATCCCCGGACCTGATTGGACTCAGTGGACTCATTACTCCTTCTCTTGATGAAATGGTGGAAGTGGCAAAATTATTAGAAAAACATCAATATAAAATACCTTTGATGATAGGGGGGGCGACTACATCTGCCATTCACACGGCGGTAAAAATTGCTCCTGTTTATTCAGGCACAACTGTTTATGTCACTGACGCATCACGAGGCGTTCCGGTTGCCAGTAAGCTGCTCGGAAAAAATTCAGACATCTATCAAAATGAAATCAAACAAGAGCAGGCAACATTGCGACAGCAGAATCAAAAACAATCATCAAAACAGCAATTTGTTTCCGTCATGGAAGCCAGAAAAAATGCTTACACGATTAATTGGCAAAAATATACTCCACCAGAACCAAAAATGAAAGGGATTACCGTGCTGGATAAGTTTCCTGTTGAAGAGCTGGTAAGTTATATTGACTGGACACCTTTTTTTCACGGGTGGGAATTTAAAGGGAAGTATCCTGAAATTCTTGATAAAGAAAAAATGGGGCAGGAAGCAAGAAATGTATTTAATGAAGCCAATCAAATGCTAACCGGGATTTTGGAGAATAAATTGATCCGCCCCAAAGGTGTATTTGGCATTTTTCCCGCCAATTCAAAAGATGATAATATTTTAATTTATGATGATGATGAACGCGATAATATTAAAATGATACTGCCTATGCTAAGGCAACAACGCGTTCAAAATCCAACAGGCTCGTATCTTTCTTTAAGTGATTTCATAGCACCTGTTTCCTCGTTAAAAAAGGATTACCTGGGATTATTTGCCGTGACAACCGGTTTGGGTATAGATGAACATGTACAATCTTTTAAATCATCGGGCGATCATTATAATAGTGTTATGTTCAGGTTGGTAGCAGACAGACTGGTAGAAGCATTTGCTGAACGCTTACATGAATTGGTACGGAAAAAATACTGGGGCTACGAACAACACGAGTCATTGTCGAATGATGAGCTGATCGATGAACAATATAAAGGAATACGTCCGGCGCCCGGATATCCGGCATGTCCCGAACACTCGCTCAAAGGTGATATTTTTAAACTTATGCAGGTAAAAAAAAATACAGGTATACGGTTAACAGAAACCTTTGTAATGCAGCCGGTAAGCTCAGTGTGTGGAATGTATTTCAGTCACCCGGAAGCAAAATATTTTAGAGTGGGAAAAATTAGTAAAGATCAGGTTGAAGATTATGCACAACGTAAAAACATGAGTATTAAAGAGGCTGAAAAATGGCTTAACCCAAATCTCAATTATAAACAGCGAAATGATCAATGAAATATTAGAAGCCCCCTTAATTAAAATCGCTTATAGCTTCTTCAGTTGATTCGTAAATATCAAATACATGATCAAGATGAAGAAGTTTAAATAATTTGATGACTTCCGGTTTTAAATTACATAATTTCAAGCTCCCGCCATTTCTGCCCGCTGTTTTCATTACTGATAAAAAAGCACCAAACCCTGAACTGTCGACAAAATCAATATCTTCGAAATTCATGAGCAGCTTACGTCCTCGCGTATTTTCAAATAAAGGATTTAACTCGTTTTTAAGTTCTTCCGAATTTATGGCCGTGATTTTATCTGTATCAGGAAATGAAATAATTGTTATTCCGTTTTTATCTTCCATACGTATCATAAATATACATTTATTACCGTGGGTTAATCTATATAAAATTGAATTTCTACAAATATATTATTTTTTTTGATTCATCCTTCATTTTTTTTTATTGATTGGGTGAAGCTCGAGAGCAAAAAATAATCATAACAGCATGTACAAAAAATATTTATTTTTTCATGCCCGGTTCATTTGTTTAGAATTCAATTTAAATGTTTAAGTATTTAATAATATTTTCCAGGTATCAAATATTTTGTAATATAATCTTTCACACCTTTTTCAAGAGAAGTAAAAGACTTTTCATATCCTGCATTCCTGAGTTTTTGGATGGATGCTTCTGTAAAATATTGATATTTATCCCTTATGTCTTCAGGTGTATCAATGAATTCTATGTTACTTGATTTCTCCATTGCTTTAAAAGTACTATTAACAAGGCTCATGAAGGTTTTGGCTTTCCCCGTGCCAACATTATATATTCCGGAATCAGGACGTTTCTTTAACATGAAATGTATCACGTTCACCACATCCTTAACATAGATAAAATCCCTTAATTGTTCACCATCTTTAAAATCAGGATGATGTGAGCGGAACAACTTCATTTTACCGGTATCATAAATTTGATTATACGCGTGAAAAATAACAGAAGCCATTCGCCCTTTATGATATTCATTTGGCCCGTAAACATTAAAAAATTTAAGCCCGGCCCAAAAAAATGGCTTTTTTTCCTGCTTAACTGCCCATTTGTCAAAATCATTTTTCGAATCACCATAGGGGTTTAATGGTCTAAGCTTGGGAATGACCTCATGATTATCTTCATATCCTAACTCACCCAACCCGTATGTTGCAGCAGATGAAGCGTAAATGAGGGGTATCCCGTATTTAACACATTTTTTCCATACCTGTTTACTATAATTAAAATTAAGTTCATCAAATACTTCTTTATTGAATTCAGTTGTATCCGTGCGTGCTCCCAAATGAATCACAAATTGTATGAACTTGTGATTTTCAGCGAACCATTCAATAAAATCATCCCTGTGAATTTTATTCGAATACGTCTTATTTTCAATATTTTTATTTTTTAATGGATTGGAAAAATCATCAACAAGTATAATGTCTTTATAACCTTCTTTATTCAGTTTTTTCAATAAATTGCTGCCGATAAATCCTACAGCCCCGGTAATAACAATCATAGTATGAACATTATTAATTAATAAACTATTACGATAAATTAAAAAACAAATATATAATTTTTTATTATTTTTAACATTTATCAGTCAAAAAAATATGCTGTACATGATCATAATCTATCAACATAA
>CAYPTK010000197.1:0-5016 GCA_964413555.1 uncultured Bacteroidales bacterium
GATGGTGATTGCTTTCAAATCTGTAAGATTATAACTATGTTAAACGATTAATATAGTATTATTTGATTATTCTGTTTTAATAAACCCCCTTGAATTTTTGCATGTCATTGACCTTTAGACGAAATTCGGGCCTATGAAATGTAGGTAGAATATAACGCAAAGAGTTAATTTTTTGAAAAAAATATTGAATCTTTATATGTATAAGATGAATAAGATCACGTTTATTTTGATCGCTAACGAGTTCCTGATTTACTATCCCTGTCAATCCCATATCAATACCAGGCTTAAAATCATTAGCATTTTTTATGTCTACATTTTTCAATCCCATTATACTTATAACAAGTTTCGAATTATAAATTGATACTACAATATTAAAACGTTTTTTAAAAAAAAACCTTACACGCCTATAAATCAACATGCTTCACTTATGCAGCTGGTGCTTTTTTAAGAATATGTCCATGCCGAGTAAATTTTGATACGCGGTCGCGTGATTATAAAAGAAAAAGAAAGGTGTAGAGGCGTAGAGGTATAGAGGTATAGAGGATACAAGGGCCAACACGCCCTTGTCACGATCCCGCGCTCACTCTATACCTCTATACCATGATATGTATTATATAATAGTACGTGCTAACATTTTCCCGGTTGTAAATTTTTGCTTTTACCTCATCAGTGTAAAGGTTCCCTGTTTGGTAATGGTGTTCCCTTTGAGTGTTTTGATTTTGACTTTATAGACATAGGTGTCAATGGGTTGTTTTTTCCCATTGAACGTGCCGTCCCAACCTGTATTCATATCCCGGGTCTGGAATAACTGCTGTCCCCAGCGATTAAAAATCCTGAAGTCGAGTAATTCACTTAGCCCCCATCCGTCGAATTTAATGACATCATTAACCCCGTCTCCATTGGGAGTGAAAGCAGTCGGCAGGTCTAATGAACCATCAGATACAATGATGTTCATGATCTTGGGAATATTGTAGCACCTGATACTGTCTTTCAGGTATACTGTATAGTCCCTGGAGTTGTACGGGGTGAAGTATTGCTGGGTAGTATCCAGGTCTGCCCATTCTACATCTACCCGCGGCTGGTTTGGTACTACAAAAAAGTCGAGTGTATCGCCCAGGGGTACAAATATTTCTCCTTCTGTCTCCACGGTATCTTTCATGGGGTCAACATAGAAGAATGTTGCATCCGGCCGCTTCTGGACAAAGATCACGGATGTATCCACTGTTGTACATGTAGTATAATCATCGGTTACGGTGACATAATAATTTGCTGTTTCATCCGGTGATGCTTTGGCATTGGCCTGGCCCGAAGCAACCAGGTGGCCTTGTGAATTCCAGATATACGAATACCCGGAGGTATCATACGTATGCAGGTAAACAGTATCATAATCACAAATGAGCGTGTCCTCCGGCCTTAAATTGGAATATGGGTTGGGGAATACCTTGATAACTTGTTTAACAGTGTCAACACACCCATATACTCCGCCTTTAACATACAACTTTGCCAGATATTTACCTGTATCCTGGTAAATATGTACAGGATTCATTGTTTCAGTATCAAATGTCCCATCACCAAATGTCCATTTCCATTCTACCGGATAGGCTTCTTCTAACATATTAAATTGCACAGGGGCATTGAATCCGCATGCCGAATCACCCTGCCGGAATTCAGCTGTCAAAGGAACAATTTCAATAGAATCATAAGATTCCCTGACCTGAAGGTCTTTGGGGTAATAAGAGAAACAATTTCCCTCCCCAATTAATTCAAGATAACTATATCTTGTCCCCGTTCCCGGATATGTGTATTTGCCCGTATCTAGATCCAAATGCGTAGCTGTATCAGGAACATTTGTAATGGTATCCATACTGTTTTTCATATCAGCTCCTGTAGGCTTAGATACATCATAATGCCATATATATTTGAAAAATGAACCTGGTAAAACAGAATCAAAGACAAACCTAATTGTATCTGATTTACAAGCCTTATTTAAAGGAAGGCCTTCACGTGGCCTTTCAATATGAAATTCTGCATAAGGCCCGCCGACTTCAATATATTTTTCTTTTAACAACGAGTCTGTACATCCGAATTGTGTTGTTATCCTTAATTCTACATCATAAAATCCCGGTAATCTGTAATTATTTATAAATGTATCCCTTCTAACATTATAAATCCGTTCCTGGCCATCTCCATATATCCAATGATACTGAACGATGGAATCTCCTTTTGCATCAGATGTGTCTGAAAATGCACCTATTAATGGGTAACATGGCTTATATGTCTCCCTTGCTGTAAATCCCGCTACTGGTAGGTTTTTTGTATGAATATAATCCTCTTTGATTATTGAGTCAACACAACCAAAGCTGTCCACTGCAAATAATTTAACAGTATAATCACCTTTATCTGAATATGTATGCGTCGGATTGTAAGCGCTACTGGTATTCCCATCACCAAAATACCATTCATACGTCAGGGAACTTCCCAGTGAGTCAGATATATTTTTAAACACAAATTCCTGTTGTTCACATACATTGGTGTCTGTCTGAAAATCAGGCATGGGTTCGGTAACCAGTATATAGCGATTCTTCGTTAAGCCGGCAACACAACCTAATTTATCGGTAATTTCAAGCCTGGGCCGGAAGAAGCTGGGCTCTTCAGGGCTATATGTATAATCTACCGAAGCAGGTGTAGTATTGGTTACAGTAGAGTCTACAGTGCCTTCTGTATCTATAATCCATTTCCATTCAACGTAACCGGTATCCGGTGTTACATCAGCAAATAATGTGTCAAAACGAACGTCAAGGCTTGGCATACATCCGACAGTGTCATCTGCTTTAAAATCAACATACGGTTTGTAGGCAAGCACGGTATTGGATGCTGTTTCAATGCAAAAGTTCTTTTTAATGACTTTGAGGTCAACAGAAAATGTCCCACGTTCATTAAACATTTTGGAGAAATCACTGCCTCCAGGGGCAGGTATTGTATCCCAATATGGAGCAGGGAATGGGAATGGGTGTACCTGGTCACCATCCCGTTCAATGTGCCATAAATAATATTCAATATTGGAATTGGTGTCTGCAAAAGTGTTTAACGGATCGTCCCAGCATATCCTTTTATCATAATCAAAATATGTATTTTCATCTATATGTACATAATAATCTACTATTTCATTACCGGCTGCAGAAGACCTCCTGTAACTCACTTCATGGACACAACCGGAAACATTGACATCTGTTGCTTTAAGTTTTACTTCTTCAACATATATGTTGTCTTCTGTTAATGCTTCAGAATAATAATAATCAGTAGAAAAGCTGCCCTGTTTCAATGCCGTAAGGAGGGTGTCGTATCCATCGGATACATCAAGGTACTCCCATTCTGCCCGGTAATTTTCATTATTGTCTAATTTCCCTTCAAAAGCATATGTTAACGGATCAGTACAATCAAAACTGACATCTTCAACATTTGCGATTGGCCCGTGTAATTTTACCGGCATGTAAACTGTATCATAATAACACTCATTATGTTGTACAGTAACACCAATATCAATTGTTTTTCCCGCCATGCTGTCAGGAATATTGGATATTACTTTATAATATGGGCTAAAATCACCGTCTTTCCCTGGTTTCGTTGTGATCTGAGTAGGTGTGGGCTCAGGATTATAAAATTTATGATTAATGTTTCCACTGGTATCTGTTTCAATATCATCATCAATTATGGTATCCAAGTAGGGGAAAAACCATTCGGCTTCATCTGCCCTTACAGTATCATTGTTTGTAATGATAAACCTGTAGTTATTATTTTTCACAACGCATAAATTGTTGCCATCAAGTAATGGCGTACCAAATACTGTTGTATCTATCATAATCCTCAAAGTATCGCCCACCAGGATGGTTTGCAGGGAAGAAGAATCCCATCCGCAAACATCGTCCCATATAACGAGTTTAGCAGGATATTCGCCGGGCTTGTCAAATAATTTTTGTATATAATCCGGGCCCGGGCTGTGTTGTTCCTGGTAATATATGTTACTCAATGATTTGGGATAATATATCTTAAAATACCGCTCTTCAGTCGTGGTAAAATATGACGTATCATTCTCCCAGTCTGTTAAATCAGAAATGGTAACAGGCAATGGAATGCAACCACTGGTATCAATGTCCATTATGATGTCAGGATGCATATCCAGGAAATTAAAAATTGTGTTAGCCTTACAACCGGTATAGGTTGTGACAGACAATTTTACAGGAAAACTGGTGCGTGGATACGGTTCACCTGTAAATGTATGAGTTGGATTTTTTTCAGCGCTTGTGCCCCCGTCTCCAAAGTCCCATTCCCATTCCTTTGCAGTGGAAATGGATTGGTCTGTGAACTTGACAGTGATCGGGTACGAACATGTTTTTGAAGTATCCATCCTGAAATCAGCATAGGGGTCTTCAACATAATAGGATATGGTTGTGTCATGATTTGCTCCGGAGCCAAATACTTGTAATGTTAACTGATGCCAGCCCGATGTGGTATCTGTCAACGTGACATCATCACATCCAGAAATTATTCCATGTATTGGAGATGTCCAAAAACATGTAGTTGCACCTGTTGAAGCATTGGCCATTGTAAATTCTTCACCTATACATACTGTATCAGGGCCTTCAATGATAGCTTTTAATTCATTAATACTTATATATGAGGGTTTTGTCAGCTCATTGGAACATCCTGCATCATCCGCAGCAATCAATGTAACATCATAACTGCCAAAAGCAGTATACTTATGTATAGGATTTTGAACAGTACTGGAATCCCCATCTCCAAATATCCATAAATAATCTGTAATTGTATTTCCGGATGAAGAAGATACATTGGCAGAAAAACTGACAACCAATGGTGTGTCTATAGAAGATCGGGGTGATCCTGAAAAAGAAATATCCGGAGATTCAGATACAGCAATATCAATATCGGCTTTATCTCCTAAATCGTTTTCGTCTTCAATTTCTAATATGACATAATAATCACCAGGTTGTTCATATG
>CAYPTK010000198.1:0-4988 GCA_964413555.1 uncultured Bacteroidales bacterium
ACTCCTTATTTTTCCATCTTCGCGAGCCTCGAAACCTCCATTATAAAGATTTTAACACATGCCAGACATATTTTCAGGAGGTTTCATCTGACCATTTAAAAATAAAAATATAAACAGATGAATTCGGACTTTATAACCTGGACACTCGATTATGGATAAGCACTAATTTATCCCGAAAAATTCACCGCGAAACGATAAAGATCGATATAAAACACGATTAATAAACCTCTTGGCTTTCTGCAACCCTTTTGTTTGTTAACCCAAATTTGGGGTAATGCTTACCATTATCTTTGCACATCTGCTTCGTTGCTAAGCCCTTGATGTCCGCGGGCTTAGGCGCCTTGCATCTGCACAAAGCTAATGGTATGAATGTTCCGGGTTATATGCTGGAATTTTTTCATGCAGAATTTTATGGTGTGATCCCATGCATGAAGGGAATAAAAAAGAAGTCCGGTGCATGATATCATACATGACAAGACACTATTGATACAATGATTTCCTGTACTCGTCAATTGGTTCGCATGTACAAATAAGGTGTCTGTCCCCGTATGCATCATCAATCCTGGCCGCGGAGGGCCAGAATTTTTTTTCTTTGAGCCATTTGACAGGATAGGCTGCTTTTTCTCTTGAATAGGCATGATCCCAATTGTTGGAGGTGACTTCTTCGATCGTGTGCGGTGCATTTTTTAGTACATTGTCTTGTTTGTCTGCCTGTTGTTGTTCAATTTCTTTGATTTCATCATGAATAGAGATCATGGCTTCGATAAACCTGTCAAGTTCCTGTAATGATTCACTTTCCGTGGGTTCAATCATCAGCGTGCCCGGTACGGGGAATGAAAGGGTAGGGGCGTGGAATCCATAATCCATTAGTCGTTTGGCTATATCCGTTTCATTGATTCCGGTTGTTTCTCTAAAGGGCCTGCAATCAACAATCATTTCATGGCCTACCATGCCTTCATCATTTGTATATAAAATATTGAAATGATTGTTAAGTTTTTTGGATATATAATTGGCATTTAGTATTGCAGTTTCCGCGGTCTTCCGGATACCATCTTTCCCCAGCATTTTAATGTAACCGTATGAAATGGGTAAAATGCTTGGGCTTCCCCAGGGTGAGCTGGTTATAGCGCGTATGCCGTTTTTCCCGCCAGTCTGCATTAGCGGATGCGTGGGCAGAAATTCCACGAGATTTTCTGCCACCACGATAGGCCCCATGCCGGGTCCGCCACCGCCATGAGGTATGGCAAAGGTTTTGTGAAGGTTGAGATGGCAAACATCTGCTCCTATTTTGGCCAGGTTGGTTAACCCGTTTTGAGCATTCATGTTGGCGCCATCCATATACACGAGCCCCCCGTTTTCATGTATGGTATTCACCATTTCAATTATGTTTTTTTCAAATATACCGTGTGTAGAAGGATAGGTGACCATAAACCCTGCAAGGCGGTCTTTGTTGTCTTGTGCCAATTGTTTAAGTTTATTAATATCAACATTTCCTTTTTCATCACAATGTACAATTTTGACTTCCAAACCTGCCATTACTGCACTGGCAGGATTGGTTCCGTGTGCGGATGAAGGGATGAGAATAATCTTTCTACCCGGGTGTGAATGATGAAGGTGATATTGACGCATGACCATTAATCCGGCATATTCGCCCATTGCACCGGAATTGGGTTGAAATGAAATGGCAGCCATGCCGGTGATCTTTAACAGGTCTTTTCCCAAATCACTCATGATCTCCTGGTATCCTTCGGCCTGATCAAGCGGTACAAAGGGATGGATGTTGCATAAGTTATCCCAGCTTAGCGGCATCATTTCTATTGCTGCATTGAGTTTCATGGTGCATGAGCCAAGCGGGATCATGGAGTGGACCAGTGAAAAATCTTTTTGTTCCAACCGTTTAATGTATCGCATCATTTCTGTTTCAGACCGGTATTCGTTGAACACGCTTTGTTGCATGAAGTTGGATTTTCTGACGAAACGATCGTCCACATCATGTTTTGCAGGGTGTTCAATGGATTTATATTTTTCTTTTGCTGCAATTGAAAAAATTTGGTTAATCCAGTTTATATCATCAATGGTTGTAGTCTCATCCAGGCTTATTCCAATTGTTTGATGGTCAATATAACGGAAGTTTACACCCCGGTCAAGCGCGATATCTTTTATTTGAATTGGACTGGTATCCTTTGGTATTTGTATTTTTAATGTATCAAAAAAGTTTTCATTTAATTGTTTGAATCCCAGTTCTTTCAGTTTTTCTGACAATGCAACTGCTAATTGGTGGATATGCATGGAAATTAGTTTCAGGCCCTCGGCACCATGATAAACGCCGTACATCCCGGATAATGTAGCCAGCAGTGCCTGTGCTGTACAAATGTTTGAAGTGGCTTTTTCGCGTTTAATATGTTGCTCTCTTGTCTGAATTGCCATTCGTAATGCCGGGTAACCTTGTTTGTCCATGGAGACCCCGATGATCCTGCCGGGTATTTTTCGTTTATATTTTTCTTTTGTTGCAAAATATGCAGCATGTGGCCCCCCGTAGCCTAAAGGTGTGCCGAATCGTTGTGCCGAACCAAGCACGATATCAGCACCCCATTCACCGGGAGGGGTAAGTAATGCAAGGCTTAACAAGTCTGATGATACAGCGACCAATGCATCGTGTTGGTGCATGAGATCAATAAATTTCGAATAATCATTGATGTTTCCAAACGCGTCGGGGTATTGGATCAGTGCCCCGAAAAGGCCGTGGCCAAATTCACACTGCTCGGCATTGTCTATGATCAGCTCAATATCAAGTGCTTCGGCCCTCGTTTTAAGTACATCAATTGTTTGTGGGAATACATTTTTATCAACAAAAAAAGCATTGATTCCTTTTTTCTGTGCATCACGAGACCGGAGCTGGTACATCATGAACATAGCTTCTGCAGCTGCTGATGCTTCATCAAGCAGTGAAGCATTGGCAATTTCCATATTGGTGAGTTCTGTTACCATTGTCTGATAATTTAACAAGGCTTCGAGTCTGCCCTGTGATATTTCAGCCTGGTAAGGGGTATAAGGAGTATACCAGGCAGGATTTTCAAGAATGTTACGTTTAATCACGGCCGGCATAATGGTGTTATAATATCCAAGTCCAATATAGGTTTTATATAATTTATTTTTATTTGCAATTCGTTTTACCCGGTTCAGAAACTGGTGTTCACCCATTCCTTTGCTGATGCTAAGTGGTTCATTAATAATAATATCCGAAGGAATTACTTTTCGGATAAGTTCATTCATGTTGTTTACATTAATCGCCTTAAGCATCTTATCTATTTCGTGTTGACGAGGCCCAATATGTCTGGATGTAAATTCATTATAATTCATTCGAAGTTATTTTTTAGTATGCTATTTTTATAGTTAGATTGTTGAATACAATTTTTTAATTGATTCAAGTTTACTATATAAAAGTAATGAACTTATTGAATCAAATAAAATGTAAAATTAATAAAAGTAAGTTATCAATTACCCGGTAAACGGGTTCAAGTTTTTTTCCTCTTTTACAGTTGTCTCATCACCATGTCCTGAATACACGATTGTCTCATCAGGCAAGGAAAATATTTTATTTTTAATGCTATTGATCAATGTAGCCTGATTTCCGCCGGGCAGATCAGATCTGCCAATACTTCTATGAAAGAGCAGGTCGCCACAAAAAAGTATATTTTGGCCTTTTATATATAGTGCAATATTGCCGGGGGAATGTCCTGGCACATGGATAATGTTTATGGGGCTATCACCCAATTCAGGGGTGTCTTTTTCAGAAATTGGCGCGGTTTTTTCAGGAGGCTCGGCATTTAAACTAAACATTGCAGCAAATGCCTGTACATCATTTATTAAAAATTGATCATCAGGATGGATAAGTAATGGTTTATTGTATGTTTGATTTAAAAACCTGGCTCCGAAAATATGATCAACGTGTCCGTGAGTAGCGATTATTTTATCCGGAGTAATTTGATGATCATTCATAAATGACATGAATAGTTTTTTTTCTGTATCATCATAGAATGCAGGGTCAATAATGATTCCATTTAAATGATTATCATAAAGTATATAAGTATTGACCTGGAATGGGCTGAATATAAATTTTTTAATTTTTAACATTCGAATAATGAGATTTATAAATATTTTGATTCATATTTGTCCATAATGTCTGTAAGACCTGTTATCGAACATTATGATCCAAACCAACGACTTTATAGACAAACACTAATTCGTTCCTTTTTTCATTGGTACAAAGGTATATAAACCATGTTCTGTTTTTTCATAATCATCTTCATTTTTTTTATCTAAAACAGTCATGATTTGAGTACCAGCATTATCAAGAGGAATCACCATCTTTCCTCCTGTTTTCAATTGTTGAAACAGCTTCCCGGGTATTTCCGGTGCAGCTGCTGTAATAAGAATTTTATCAAAAGGCCCGTAAGATGGTTTGCCTTCATACCCGTCACCGTAAAAGAAATGTGGTTTGTAGCCGATTTTGGGAAGTAAGGATTGGGCTCTTAGATAAAGTTCTTTATGGCGTTCAATGGTATACATTTTGGCGCCAAGCTCTAATAACACTGCTGCCTGGTATCCGGAACCTGTACCAATTTCAAGGATTTTATCATTTTTTTCTACTTCCAATAATTCGGTTTGCCTTGCAACCGTGTATGGCTGTGATATGGTTTGGCCTGCACCAATAGGGAATGCCTGGTCTTTGTATGCAAAATTAATAAAACTGCTGTCCATGAAGAGATGACGCGGAACCTTGTTGATCGCCTCCAGTACTCTTTTATCCTGTATGCCCTTATGAATAAGTTGTTCTACAAGTTTTTGGCGTAATCCTTTATGTCTGAATGTGTCTTCCATATATATTTTTTTTGGATGCAAAAAGAATACTATATTGTTAAAATGGACTTCTAATAATTCCTTCAACTTAACCGTCATCTCAGGTGTGACATGACACTATAAAAAAT
>CAYPTK010000199.1:0-4951 GCA_964413555.1 uncultured Bacteroidales bacterium
TTGGCTTTCTGCAACCCTTTTGTTTATTAACCCAAATTTGGGGTCATGCTTACCATTATCTTTTTTTATAACTTAAACGTGTATGTTTTATTTATAACAATAAATAATATCATCTAATTTTGTTACGCTTGTCTAAACACGTCTCATATACAGCAGCAAACTGCACGTTGGAGGGGCTTCGCGAGCCTTTTTGCCGAACAATACACCCCAACAGATATACACGAAATAATGTTAAATCATTGATTTATCAAACAATTATATTAGTTTTATATGTTTAAAATTATTTGTTAATAAAAATCCCAAAAAAAAATGATACATTCAGGGACCCGCGTTAACAAGTTAAATCTTTCGCGAGTATGTATTTTTTAATAAAAAATTTCATATTTGTTTCATTCACGGATAACGTAACACGTAAAAAAATTAAGGTAATAATTGACCTGGTACAAACATGACAAAAAAGAAAAAAACGAAAAACAGACAACTTAAAAACAAGGTGATCGGGATTTTTTCTAACAATCCCACGAAATCATTCAATTACAAACAGATTGCCCAACTTTTAGAAATAAAAAACACGTCAAAACGAAAAGAAGTCATTCCCGTGTTGGAAGACATTAAAGAGCAGGGGGTAATTGCAGAAATCAACAGGGGAAAATATACATTAAATTCCAGGGAAGGTACTGTTACAGGCAAAGTAACAGTTGTCAACAGCAGAAGCGCTGTTATCCAAAGCGATAAAGTAAATGACGACATCATCGTTCCATTTTCAAAATCCATTCGCGTATTACTTAATGATATTGTACAAGTACAGGTATTCCCGGGTTCAAAAAAAGGTTCTCTCGAGGGAAAGGTTACAGGGGTGATCGAACGTGCAGCGAAAAAGTATGTAGGAATATTGAAACTAAGTGAACATCATGCATTTCTTATTCCCGACAGTAAAAAAATGCCGTTTGATTTATACATTCCATTTTCTAAACTAAACAACGGGAAAGATGGTGACAAAGCCATCGCCAGGCTAACAGAATGGCCATCAAACAAGAAAAATCCATATGGTGAAATCATTGAAGTATTAGGGAAACAAGGAGACCATGAAGCCGAAATGCATTCTATAATGGCTGAATATAATTTTCCATTCAGGTTTCCTGAAGATGTTCTGAACGATTCAGAAAAGATAACCGCGGGGATCACTAAGGAAGAAATAAAAAAACGCGGGGATTTCAGGGATAAACTCACGTTTACCATAGACCCAAAAGAGGCAAAAGACTTTGATGACGCGCTTTCCATCGAACAAATATCCGAAAACAAATTGGAAATAGGCATTCATATTGCAGATGTAGCACACTATATAAAACCCGGGAGCCTGATCGACCAGGAAGCACATGACCGGGGGACCTCTGTTTACCTTGTAGACAGGGTAATCCCGATGTTACCCGAGCGATTATCAAATGATATTTGTTCGTTAAGGCCTGATGAAGAAAAATTATGTTTTTCAGCAGTATTCGTGTTGGATAAAAAAGGAGTTATTTCAAAAAGATGGTTTGGACGTACCGTGATAAAGTCTGACAGGCGATTTAATTATAAAGAAGTACAAGACATCATAAATACACGAAAAGGCGATTATAGCAATGAAATCCTGCTCCTTAACCAAATAGCCCAGGAATTAAGAAAACAACGCTTTAAAAACGGGTCTATAGATTTTGAACGGTTCGAGGTTCATTTTGAAATTGATGAAAAAGGGGTACCGCTCGAGATCAATCTTGAAGAAAGCAATGAAGCACACCAACTCATCGAAGAATTTATGTTACTGGCAAATAAAGAGGTAGCAAAAACATACACGAACAACAAACAAAACAAAAAAGACGACAATCCCGGTAAAAAAGGGTTTGTATATCGTATTCACGACCACCCGGATCAGGATAAAATTAAAAACTTTATCAGGATCGTGCGTCGTTTTGGATATCAATTTGACACCCGTGATCAACAAATCACCCCTTCATCCCTCAACATGTTATTGAAAAATATCAAAGGGACAAATGAGCAAAATCTTATTGAAACATTATTATTAAGGTCCATGTCTAAAGCTGTATATTCTCCTGAAAACATTGGCCATTACGGGCTTGCTTTCGAGTATTACACGCATTTCACGTCGCCCATAAGAAGGTATCCTGATGTCATTGTACATCGTTTATTAGAAGACCATCTTGAACAAAAGAATGATTATAAAACCTCCAATCTGAAAGAAATGTGCAAACATGTATCTGCAAGAGAACAGTTGGCTGTAGATGCAGAACGGTCTTCTATTAAATACAAACAGGTAGAATTCATGAGCGATAAGATCGGGGATATTTATACAGGCATTATCTCGGGTGTCAGTCAAATGGGACTTTTTGTTGAACTCATTGCAAATAAATGTGAAGGACTGGTACCCATGAACGACCTGGATGATGATTATTATGTATATGACGAAAAACATTATTTACTAAAGGGCCGTGAAACCAAAACGGTTTATCAATTAGGAGACAAAGTGAATGTACAGGTTACACGAGCCGATATACCTAAAAAACAATTGGATTTACATTTGCTGGATAAAATATAATTAGTGTTCTATTTCTTTGATTTCAAATTCAACGGCATTTTTCTTTGGCACAATATTTTTTGAAAATGTTTCTGCATATTGTTCGGTGATTTCCGCTCCATAATAAAAAATCAGGGATGAATAAAAAACCCATAATAAAAACACGACAACCGATCCAGCTGTACCATACATAGATTCAATGTAAACATGACTAAGGCCGAACCCGATTAAATACTTCCCAAGCGTAAACAGTATTGCTGTTATAATGGCTCCCATCCAGGTAACTCGCCATTTTATCCTTACGTCAGGTAAAAATTTAAAGAATACAGCAAAAGTAATAGTGAATGCAGTGAATGAAAATAATAACCTGACAGTTTTTAATACAATATATGTAAAATCAGGCAAAACAGCATTTAAATAATCTTTTAACACGGCCATCGCTATATCCATGAAAAGTGAAGCAAAAAACAACGACCCCAGGCTAAATATAATCACGAATGAAAGCGCCCTGTCGCGTATATTTTTCAAAAAATTATATTTAGGTTTTGGCCGGACTCGCCAGATATAATTAAGGCTGTTCTGAATGATAGCAAAAAACGTTGTTGAAGCAACAATGAAGACAAACACGGTAAAAATCATCCGCCCTGTACTGGCTCCCGAAACCCGGTAATTTTTAATAACATTTTCAATTAACGCGGCAGATTTATACCCTACTAATTCAGTGAGGTCTTTATATATTTTACCACTGGCAAAATCCTCCCCGATAAAAAAACCAATGGCAGTAATTACCATGATTAAAATAGGGGGAATGGCAAACAGAGTAATAAATGACAACGTGGCAGCTAATTTGATCGGGTTGTCCTCACGGTATTTAATTATCGATTTTTTTAAAATGACACCTGTTTTATATAATAATTCTTTTTTAAAGAGCATAAATAAAACTTACAATAATTAAATTTTCAACCATCAGGGGTGCTTTAAATCTTTTTAAAAACACTCGATTAATATTCTTAATAAATAACAAAGATAATATTTTGTTGATTTTTTTTATTTTATTTTTTAATCGAATATTAAATCTTTCTAAAAAATGATATATTTTTGTTTTGGAACGATTTTAGTTAAGAGTATTATATTAAAAATTTATAAAGCATTAATCGAGTGACTCATTTTAGAATTACCCCCCCGTATCGTTTTCCTCTTTTTATTATTACTACAATATTTGTGATTTTTGGGCTTATCCAGGCAAAAACCTTCCTTTTTCCCATTGCACTTGGATCATTATTGGCGTACCTGCTTTTCCCTGTAACGAACTTCCTGGAAAAACACCGTTTCCCGAGAATTGCAGGCATATTAACAAGTATCATACTGGCCATTGTTATAATTTTTGGTGTTTCCCTGTTTATTTCATCCCAAATCCAAATAATGTTCAAAGGATTTCCTGATCTCAAAGAAAAAGCATTAACAAATCTTGAGATCATTCAATCTTCCATTGAAAACTTACTGATGGGAACCAATATACAAATTGATCAATATTTCAAACAACCGGTCACTTTATTTTTCGAGAGTGGAGGGCAGGGCATTAATAAAATATTTACAGCGACTACAGGTACCATTGTAAAAATCGGGCTCATGCCTGTATATATTTTTCTTTTCTTATACTACAGGACGAAATTTGCATATTTTATATTAAAACTTGTACCACATGACAAAGAATTTTTAACACTCAAAATTTTAAGGGATATAGCAAAAGTCACACCGCGTTACATGGGGGGTGTATTAATGGTGGTGAGTATTTTATGTTGCTTAAATTCTTTAGGCTTGTTTATCATTGGCATCAAATATCCTGTTATTTTAGGGGTTATTTCAGCATTGTTTAATCTCATTCCTTATTTTGGCACTTTACTGGGCGGCATGATACCTTTGCTTTTTACATTACTTACCGGAGACCTCCCTCAAGACCCTATGGCAGTTATTTTTTTATTCGCGATCATTCAATTTACCGAAAATAATATTTTAACACCCAATATAGTTGGCGGAAATGTTAAAATAAGCCCGTTCTTTATTATCATCGGGTTAGTAGCCAGTAGCATGATATGGGGTGTACCCGGCATGATTGTTATTGTCCCGTTCCTTGCTATTTTACGGATCATTTTTTCACATATTCCTTCAATGCATGCCTGGTCTTTCCTGTTGGGTACAGGAGGTACCCGGAAACTGGGTCTTATAGGGGTCTCGGTGCGCAGGAGTCCGGGGGTGTGGGGGGGGGTCAGGAGGATGGGAATTGGCACGGGGCGGGTGGTGAACGGGGGGTGGGGTCGGCGTTCGTGGGGCGTGAACTGGGGGCGACAGTGGGCATCCTGGTATCAGACCCAGGGCAAG
>CAYPTK010000200.1:0-4932 GCA_964413555.1 uncultured Bacteroidales bacterium
GGTTATAGTATGAATTTACTCATTAACGGGCTTAAACCAGATTCTGTTGTTAATGTCGCCTTAATAGATTATACATCTTCCATGACTATAGATATTGAAGAACATGTCAGGGTTCCTGCTTCCGGCACCTTGGATATAACGGGAATAAACATCAACGGGTTAGGGGTTCACGGATGTTTTTACGTTCACGTGTACACACCTACGTACACGGTTTTTAAAGTGTTTAGAGATAACCCCATATTTATAGAAAAAGCCATTACCAAAACGATCCCTGGTACAAATAAATACAAATTCATGATTCGTTATGCCGACAATTATATTTCTTCCCCTGATTCTGTTTTTGTTAAAGATTATATAACCAATGCTTTAATGGATTCATGGGAAAAAGAAGTAATAGAATGGAATCTTTGTGAAGGGTTGCCGGGCAATATTCCTCAAAACAATGACAGCACGTATGATATTTACATCCATAATGTTAGGCAAATTGTAGGGGATAAATATGACGATCAAATGTCATCATCAATAAATGATGGACAGCGTGAAATCTTCGTCGACTATAACCCTATCAGCTATTGCAATGCTGATATCACCCAAATTACAGAAAAAGAGTTGCTCTACCTGGTAATCTCCCATGAATTTTTTCATGGCATCCAGTTCAGCCACATGTCTTTAGATAGTATTATAAAGAATTTCAACCCACGTCATAAACAAGAAATTAATAACCGCAAATGGCTCATCGAGGGCCAGGCCAAGTTTCTCGAGACCGTGTTCATGGAAGATTACAGCACCTCGGCAAACAATGCCGCGTATATAAAAAATTCTTTTGAAGGCTCGTATAGTGAATATGTACATGATTTTATACTCGAGGCATTTGATATGAATCATACATACCCGGGCCTGCATGAGCTCGGGTATAAAGGCGCGCTGTTCTGGCGCCACCTGCACGAGCATAATTATGATTCTGCCGTGCCGAACCACACCCGGCTGGCATTGCTTCGCGAAACATGCAAAGCGTATGGGGCTATAGATTCATCGTCTGTGCCTGCCATCGAATCATTCATGGACACAGAACTTTCACGCGCCGGTGGCCATTACAACAGCCTTGATAACAGCATAGCAGATTTTGCAGAAAAAACCTATTTCCGATCCGCGTGGTGGGAAGATACACTCGGCCAACAGCTCAACTATTGGGAAATACCCGATGGCGGGAACTATTACCAGGGCATTTGCATGTATTTAGATGATATATCATTAAAAAATCTTGATCCTGATGATATATCAAGCGATACATTCCGCGTACCCAATAACTTTGCCTTCAAATCACATGTCATTAACCTGAAAGAAAGCGGTGATGTCAACCTAACATTTTACAAGGACCCGGAACATGACGGCCAGTATGCAGATTTCATGGTACATTGTTATGTTATTAAAGGAAATGTATTATTAAAACATGAACGGCTCAGTTTTAGTTCCCGGGAAGCCCACTTCAATACATATTTACCGGATTCATGTGAGATTGTCCTCCTGGCCTCCCGGGCAGACAACCGTGATGTCCCGGCCCCCACGTGTAAAATCAGGGTTCAGTCAGATGCTACTATTCCATATATTAAAGAAGTAATTGTAAAGGATAAAAGCGGGCAGCGTATTGCAGATTTTTCACGTACCCTGTCGTCAGGCAGTTTTACCTTTAGCAACTCGCCTGGTGTTCTCAATGCTAAAAAAGACATTGAAGTGACTGTAACAACAAGCCAGTTCTTAAATCAATTAACCGCCCACCTTCGTGACAAAAACGGGGTGTCATCATATACTATCACGTTAACCCCTGCACCCGGGGAACGAAAAAAAAGCTGGACATTCACTATTCCAGGCGAGGGGCTGGCGAGTGGCCTTAACACCCTGTGTTTTACAGGGCTTGATAAATCCAATAATGCACTCCTCAAAACCAAAGAACCCCCGGGATTGCCCCGGCGCAACGGTGTAAACACATGGGATATGGATACCACGGGCCTGACAGGCACTGATTCCAATTATTATTTTTTACTTATCCCGGAACCCGCGCCGGGTGAGCCATTATCTGTCCATTTGATCAATGATTGTAGCAACGGGATACACGAAGCATTTTTCATGAATAATGAAGATTATAACATGCGCGTGGAATTTGGCGACGGGCAGCAGGCCACCATTTTGCCTGGCGAAATTCATAAGCATGTATACAGTAATGCCGGGGAAGGCTATAAGGTAAATTGTTACTCGGGCAGTAAACGTGTACTTACCCGCCTTATCTATTTTTCTTCTAATGACTAAAAACCGGAAATCATGAAAATATATTTACCCATTATCTTTGCATTATTTATCCCGGCATTATTATCTGGCCAGCAAGAGTGCCGAACCGATATCATTTCAGGCTATGGTACCAGTCGAAGCGGAAACAACCTTACATGCACGTTTAACCTGAATTCGTCAGCTATTACACCCGGCACAACATTAATATGGGATTTTGGCGATGGCAGTTCCGAGGTAGTATATGATGTTGACCCTTACTCGTATACATCCCAAAGCCATACCTATGATTTATCCAACATCAGCAGCGGTGTACTAGATATGGATGTGATATTACAAATGCAGGGAGATGACAGTTACCTTGAAGGCATTTGTGAATCGTATTACAGTGTATATGAAACCTTTTCAAGTACACCGGGAAGTGCGGCCATAACTGTTTCGCCCGATTACACGGGTAATTACCCTGTTGGCAGTGAAATAAGACTGATGGTAACGATTGATGACCCATATGGTGAATATAGTAGTTCAGATGGCATCACGTATTCTGTTGAGGCTCCCGGGGGCCGTTTTGCTACAGGAAACATTACAATGTTTAACAGTGCTATTGAAATGCTTACGGATACACTGGATGCCGTGGGCACATACAATTATTATATAGAAGTAACCCGCTTTGGGCAGTATATAGAAGACAGGTCTACTGTTACCATTACTGTTGACAGTTCCGGAAGTGGAACAAACATTGTTGAAGCAAGTTGTGACTGTCCTGAAATTTTTTATCCCGGTATATCTGTTGAATTGGCTGACAGAAGCACTCCAAATAAATTAGTAGCTCTCGTGTATAATGAATGTACAGATGATTTTAATACATGTTTTGACAGGTGTGCCAGGTTTTGGCTCCGGGTAAATTATCCTTCTAATCATTATCATTTCCCTGATACAACAATTTCTATCCTGGGCAGGAAGCCTACCAATAACAATTATGATGAATTTTCACAAATGTACCCGGGTTCATTTGGATTTATTGCATCTTACGGAGACTATAGTCATAATCTGAGATTTAAGCAACCAGATATATATGAAAATAATTATAATTATACATTTGAATTCGAAATATATTATTATGATAATGGCAATATAATAAGCAAAGTTGCCTCTGATGATTTAATCGTACCCCCGCGGGATTTTAACCCTTCTGAAAATTATGATACAGTGCCTGCCGAAGGTGGAACATTGAAAATAAACTTACATAAAGAAGCGTGCTATGCTATAGATATTATTAATAAAAACAGCCCTGATGATACATTTGACTGGTTAGAATTTTCAGGAGAAGAAAGAAAAAAACAGGTTTTTGAATTTAAAGAAAACTATGACGGGAATCCGAGAGACCTGGAAATCAAATTATATGTGACTGGTGAATATAGCAAGTGCCAGGATGAACTATCGGGCGAAAAACTGCCGTACAGAACCGTGCATGTGCATCAACCCACCTTTATGAAAGATTTTAGCGACAACCCCAATACACACACCTTCCCGGCCTGGAACTTCCCCGTGTCAGATGATGATTATTATTATAAAATAACCGAGATATTCAGCGGCGAAAATTTTGATATTGAGAATATTTATTATGTAAAGGATGTTCAGGACATTCCGCTCTACACCAGCGGTAATAAAGGCGACACGACTTATTGGCTGGATGTGGCAAGCTATGGTTATGGATATGATTATTCCGGTACTGGAAGCAATAAATATTTACTGCAAACCCGAAGAATGAAAATCATTAAGGAATACTGTACTCCGGAAAGAACAACATGGAACTTTGGTAGTCATATACCCGTGTTAAAAATCAATACCATAAATAAAGATGTTGTAAGCATAGATACAGTACTCACGTCACCACATGGTGTCATAGTCACCGCCAAAGAATCATTGTACCTCTTGGATGGTTTTGATACAAAAGAAGGCAGTTTTTTTGATGCTTTGATAGCAGATTGTAACATTGAATCATCACCACCACCAAATTATAAGTCATACACCCCTGATACAGCGGGTACTACTAAAAGATTTAAAAGCAAAACCCATAATGACACAACAAAACCACCTGGAGAGTATCAGAACATAGATTTTATTATTTACCCGAATCCTACAGTCGGGTTAGTCAATCTTAAAGTATTCGGAACAAAAGGGGGCGTTGGTTATTTTGAGCTATACACGGCCATGGGCCAAAAAACCGAAACCATATACAGGCACCATTCATCCGGCACCACGTTGTCATTACATGATTATTCCCCCGGCCTTTATTTCGTGCGATTCGTGTACCAGGATAAATCCATTGTTAAAAAATTAATGTATAGAAAATGAAAGGGTTCCGTGGGAAAATAAGATACTAACATTACGCTATTTACTTTATGGACAAGCATTAAATATGAACTATCCTTTTATAAATCTCCTGTAAAAAAACTATCATTTGTTCCATCAGGCAGGATATATACACCTGAATCAAAAATGCTTATATCTATTTTGTCATTGCTTCATTAATCGTTGGATTCAAAGTATCCAATGATTGTTTAATGCCAGTTTACACCCCGGACAGAACCTCCGTGAATACATTGGAATTGACCAAAATTGGCGCGTTTGGTGTATTAAGAAAAGCAC
>CAYPTK010000201.1:0-4908 GCA_964413555.1 uncultured Bacteroidales bacterium
ATATTTTCCGAGTATCGTACAGCTGTTTTAAATACCAGCAATAATGTACCTCAGTATGGAACCATTCAGCAGGCAGGAGACGAGGGCGGAGAATTTGTTTTCATCAGGAAATAATATATAATATTGAATTTAATAACCTTAATCCAAATATCATGAAAAAATTTTTAATCCTTTTTGCATGTGTTTTTATCGTGATAAACGTGTTGTCTCAGGATGAGCAATATCATATCATCCGTGTCAAAGGAAAAATCACGAACATGTCTACCGGGAAACAATTATCTCCCGGTGATAAAATTAGTGCTTCCGATCAATTGCAATTCATGGATATGTATTCACAAGCCATCGTGATTAGCAAGAAAACAGGAAAATTTACATTAACCATGCCGGATGCGGATGTATTTAGTGATGATAAACTATTGGCCATGGCCGAAACAGCAGCCTCTCCAATACAGGGCCGGAGCCAGTTGATAACCCGTGCCGGGAATGCACGAACAGTTGATGACCTTCAGAGTTTATTCGGAACCGAATCATTTTATATTATTGGAACGGAATTGGATTTAAAATTAAACCCGGATCAGTATCAATTGGATGATAATCACTATATCGCGCTGGAATATAACCTGAATGATGAACATTTATCCAAAAAATTAAAAAGCGGACAGCAAAATATTTATATCAATAAAAAAGCTTTATTAGAGGAATCTACATCAGATACTATTCAGGATGTTTCAGTCTATCAGTATGATATGAGTCAACGGACCATTGTTAAGATCACTGAAATGGACCTCGTATTTATTGATCAGGATACATTAATGAAAGAATTGAATAATGTAAAGAACGTCTTGATTGAGCTTGGTAAATCACGTAAAGAAATTATCAACTACATGGCCCGGTATTTTGTTGATGTATATGGCAAAACCGATCATGATAAATTGTATTCTTTTTTAAGAAATACGGTTTATACTGAAAAAGAAGATACATAGAAAGCAGTCTTCATGTTTTCCTGAATCATGCTTATGCTTATTGCAGCTTTATAAAAGATAAATACATGTACAAGTTAAAATATTTTTTTTCAGCTTTATTATATTGCTTGCCACTATTAGCAACCAATGCACAATCATTAGAAGATAATAAAGTAGACATTAACCTGTCTGCCGGTACCCTGCTGCCTTCAAAAAATGTTCAGGGATCATATGAAAGTAATTTCCCTGACGAAGAGACAGTTGATATAAAAAATAAAGCATGCCCGCTGCTTAAAGCAACAGCAGATTACAACATACTGCCTTCTTTTTCTGTTGGAATAAACATCAATTATGCTAAATTTATCATAGATGATATTCTGTTTGAAGGGGAATCAATCAAAGATGGAAATGAAGTATATCTTGGGACATGGGACGGAAGAGAACACATCATACCTTTGGATGACATCCACATGTTGGAGTTCAATGCATCAGTTAAAGGCAGGTTTATTTTAAACGAAAATATGCTCATCAAACCATCCCTGTATATTGGATACAGAAAAACATTTTCAAGCAGCATCGATGCCGAAGAAACAGGGGTTGTTTTAAATTATAATGTAGAGTATCTGTATTATTTAACTCCTCAGTTTTGTTTATTAGCCGATATTGGTTTCTTTTCACAACCTTACGGGGGAGTAGAAAATGTAGGATATGTAAGAGCATTTGGAGTGCCATATTTTACAATAGGAGGAGGTTTTTCATTATAATGTAAAAGGATGAATTGGAAAAAATGGCTGTTAGTGGTGGTGTTAATGTTAGGAATTGGATTATTTATTTCGTATTCAATATTAAAAGAAAATAATAAATATGTCCGTTACTGGGATCAACTCCCGGATTCCGTGCAACAACGTGCCATAAAACTTGAAATAGACAGGGTAAAACATTTTATCTTTACACCTGAACCGGATCAAACAATACTTGATGGCATAACGAAAGAAAAGCTCATGCAATCCATTATTTCAGGAGCAGATTGGATCCTGAATATGCAGGAATCAAGCGGGCGCTTCAATTATTGGTATGACCCGGGGGCAAATGAATTCAGCCCGGTGTATGATGATAATTTTTTACGGCAAGCTGGCACGGCATATTCACTGACCCTGGTATATGAAGTAACCAATGACTCTGCTTACCTGGAAGCTGCACGAAAAAATATTGAGTATCTAACGCGGTATAAGCGGATACGAAACAAGGATACAGCTTATTTTTTATACAAACGAAAAGCGAAGTTAGGAGGCATTGCGCTACCTATGCTTGCGATGATAAAGATAAAACAATTAACACGTGATACAGTGTATGATGATGACTTGAAAAAGTTGGCCAATATGATCCTTTACCTTCAAAATATATATGGTACAGGCCAATATAAAAGCACTTATATTTATCAGGGCAACTATCACCATGAAAAAACTACCGGATGGGAATCAAACATATATCCTGGTGAAGCCATGCTCGCGTTAGCATTCATGTACAAAACATTTGGAGATGAAAAATATCTTGAAAGTATTGAAAAAGCATTTGATTTTTATGAACCAAAACGGAAATGGTGGCATAACACGGCATTCATTCCATGGACAGTTTCAGCATTTTCTGAATTGTATTTAATAACAGGTAATAAAAAATATGCAGATTTTGTATTCAAAATGTGTAACAGCAGCCTGCGCCGCCAGAATTTAAACCCTGAACGTCTGGTGTATGGTAGTTTCGACGGACTGCCAACTGTATTTACATCCACTACATTTGAAGGGATAGGTGATGCCATTCCAGTCGCAGAAAAGATTGGTGACAAATCTTTAAAAAAGAAATATATCCAAAGATCAAAATTGGCATATCATTGGCTAATGAAATTACAATTTAAAGCAGATGGTGTAAAGGAACATCCATCACCCGCCATTGGTGGCTTCAAAAGAAGCCTGCAGGAATCAAAAATCCGGATAGACAACACGCAACATGCCATTTCAGCCATGATCAGGGGTGTGAAATACATGGATTGGGAAAAGGAATAAACAAAAATTAAAACGTGAAAATAATCGCTTGCTTTACCGTATTATTTTATAAAAATAAGATTAGGGGAAAAGTGATAAAATATTAATTTTACAAAATAAGATTGCTTTAAATTCAGAATATTGAAATATATACAAGTTATATCAACCTTATTAGTTATTGTATTTTGCTTTAGTAAATGCAGGCATGAGCCGACAAAGCCTGAATTAGAATTACCTTTAATCAGATCATTACACTCGTATGGGATAAAAGTAGAAGAACAAATAAAATTATTGGTATATAAACATGATGAAAATATAGTGTATACTAATACAGATACTACAGAATGGTTATCGAATGGTTTGATCCATGAATGTATGTTGAATAAAAAACACATACTAAATAATAAAAAAAATAGTGACTCCACGTTTTTGGCCGTATCAAAAAAAGCATCTTATGTGGCTAAAAAAGAGGAGGATGAGTTAGGTTTTGCGAGTTTTAAAACATTATGTACTATATTAAAAGAAATTAATGATGAAACGTTTTTTTCTTTATTGGATGAAATTAATATAAAATCTGAATTTATATTCAATGCAAATATTTCTCCATTTACTTATGGATGGTGCCATCAAATTTTTTCCGGTCATCACATATATTGGACTTTCCGTGAAAATAAGAATATAACTGAAATACTGATTTGTTTACCACAACACAATACAACGTTATTTTATAAGGTAGAAAATCAATATTTCACCCCTTCAATGAATTTGAAAAGGGGAGATTTGTCTGTATTTTATCCGTTTTTAAACCATATGGCGCAAAAATATAATAACCCTTTACAAAAAGGAATAAATGATACATTGGTGCTATCTTTGGCCAAATTCAGACAGGATAGTTTTGTCTTGTCTAAAAGAGAAAAGAAATCCCTTGCCAGTCTTCCGTTCAATTATAAAGATTATATTAAACCAACTTTGGTAGAAATTCAAAATGTTAAAAACAATGAGCATCATTTACGTACTTTTTATAAACCTGAAGATGGAGGCATAAGTATCGTTGGATTTGGCGAAGCAATACTAAAAGAACGAAAGGTGGACTGGGAACGTGAAGAAATAGCATTTATATTTGATGTTCATAATGAAAAACAAGGAGAAATAATTCCCGACAATCAAACGTTCATGTTCTCATTTTTCCCCGGAAAATCATATGTTTCAGGGAAATATAATTTTTCCAATGGAATTCATTACAAATTAAACATTGATAGTGATACTCTTTGGATGTTGGAAGTTGCTTTTCCCTGGGAGGTTTTAGAAACACGTACTCCTGATAAAGATAAGAAGATGGGCTTTGATATTAGTGTAACGGATAATGATGGTTTTGGAAGAGAAAGTAAGCTTTTTTGGGCATCTGAAATTGACCGTGTCTGGAAAGATATGTCCACAATTGGAACATTAACATTCGGAAAAAATGAACAAAAAAGAGTAAAAACCTGTAATTCACTGAAAATAGAAAACAGAAATATAATCGTAGACGGAAAGTATGATGAAATATGGAACCATGCAGAGTGGAATCAAATAAACACGCTTGTATTAGGTAGATTGAATGGGAAAGATGATTTGAGCGCCCGGTTTAAATCAATGTATGATGAACAGTATATATATTTTTATGTCCGGGTCAATGACAATAAAATATGGGATAACTATGAAAAGATAATTGAATCGCGTGATTATGCTGTTATACTTGATGATGAAAAGAATAACATAGTATGGAAAATGAGCTTGGACAATACGGAGCCTTTTGCCGGTGATAATATCATCAGAAAAATAGACCATTCATTGTATTTGAAAAAAGGACATTACACGCTTCATTATATTACAAATGCATCTGTCTGTCCGGATGACCAGCGTTTTAT
>CAYPTK010000202.1:0-4856 GCA_964413555.1 uncultured Bacteroidales bacterium
TTTCTTATTTTTCGAGGATAATTATGATCTATATCCCAGACATGCATATTTAATAATTCATCTTTTGAATATCCAAGATTTCTGCAGGCTCCCTCGTTGACATATAAAAACCTGCCCCGGGAGCTGATCCAAAAAATGCTTAGTTCTGTATTGTTTATGGTATGATGGGTTAATACCAATTCTTCTTCAGCCCGCTTCCGTCCCGTGATATCGCGTATAGAACTGATATTAATCATCCGCCCGTTACGCTCGAAGTGCCGGGCCGATATTTCAACAATGATCTTATCCCCGTTTTTCTTTTTATGCACGCGTTCGGGGATATACACGATGTCTTCATTTTTAATTTTGATACTCCTTCGGGTTTCTACCGGTTCGTAAGAGAGGTCAACAGCTTTCATTGTCAACAATTCGTCATGCGAATATCCATACAAATCTTCTGCAGCCGGGTTGGCATCGAGGAGCATCCCGGTGTTTTCATCAACAAGGAAAATAGGGTCCGGTTCAGCCATGAATAGTGACCGGTATTTATTTTCACTTTCGCGATGAAACGCTTCTGCCATGATTTTTTCCCTGGCAAAGGCCAAATCATCTGCTACTTCTAATAAGAGTTGTTCTTCTTTATTGGTCAGGAATGCATTATGCTGGCGAGTGACAATCATTAATCCAATAACATTTTCTTTCCGAAGCATGGGCACAACAACAGTAACAGCCTTATCGTCTGCATTGCATCCTGTATATGAACAATCTGTACACGTATTTGTATCATGCGTAACATGGATTTTTTTAGAAAAAACAGCATTCTTAATACACTTGGGTGCCTTTCCTTTGCCGTTGGATGAAATAGCAAAATATTTGCTTAAAACAGTATTCCCGATGTGTGTTACAGGGACTATCTTTTTTATTTCTTCATTCATCAATGCAATTATACACCCCGAATAAGCAAGTGTTTCCACGAGCATTCCGGCAGCTTTCTCTACCATTCGATATATCTCTGTCTCCTGCACGATTAACTGGTTAACATTTCGAATGGCCAATAATAAAGAATTGAGGTGTTCAATATATTGTTGATATTGCTTCTGTTCCGTGATATCCCGCGCCACTGAAAGCACTGCAGGAGCCTGGTTGTACTCTAAACGATGGGCATTGACCTCAACAGGTATATGGTTTCCGCTTTTTGTTACCAATACCATTTCAAAACACGTGCTGCCTTCTGATAAAATCGTTTTCTCTATATTCCCTGCTTTATGTGCATGTTCTCCATTGCCGATATCAAAGGGAGACATCGTTAAAAGTTCCTCTTTCGTGTATTCCAATATTTTACATGCTACATCATTGACTTCAATAAATGGGTTGTGCATCTTATCCACTCCAATTTCATGAAGAAAAACAGCATCATTGATATTGTTAAAAAGTTCGCGGAATTTTTTCTCGCTTTCAAATAACGCTTTTTCAGATTGTTCTTTTTCAATTTTAAAGCGCCATTGTAATAATACATGTTTAACTGTTTCCGGCACACGTCTGAATAATTCCGGTGACTTGACAATATAATCCTGCGCACCTTCTTTAATGGCCTGCACTGCAAATTCTTCACTCCCGTGTGCTGTCATCAGTATCAATGGGAATTTTCCCCTGGCCACGTTGATCAATTCTTTCCCCTGGCCATCAGGAAGTTTGTTGTCAGTCAGGATAATATCCGGCGTGAATCGCGATAGTTTTGCACGTGTTTCTTTTAATGAAGAGGCTGTTTGAATCTTATACTGATTTTGACCGCTTAAAAACGCTTCTTTTATCAATTCTAACTGCATTTTATCGTCTTCTACAATCAAAATATGTATGACACGGTCAATCTTATCCATTAATGAACATTAATTAATAGGTTCTCTGGTTCAAAAGCAGCCAGTATTTTCCAATTCCCGAGAGCATTTGGGCAAAACTCTGAAAATCGAATGGTTTAATCAGGTAGCTGTTTACATGAAATTCATATGCTTTTGAAATATCATGGTCTGCTTGTGAAGTGGTTAATACAACAACCGGGATATTCCTTAAATGTAAATCCGTTTTAATATCTTCTAAAATCGTGAGTCCGTCAACGCGGGGCAAACGGAGGTCCAATAAGATGAGTTCAGGAAACGCGTTACTTCCTCCTGTACTTCCCGTGGCACATGTATAAAGGTAATCCAATGCATCCCGGCCATCTTCAATATGTTTTATATGTTGTGCCAACTCGTTTCCCTCGAGTGTTGCCATAATGAGCTCGGCATGTTCCAGGTTGTCTTCAACCAATAAAATTTGATGTTTTAAATGATCCTTCATTATTATATTTTATATATGGTACGTTATCTTTTCTTTTTAAAAAAGATAAATATATAAAATAATCCATGCAATACGTCTTTATTCAGGAAATAATAATTTACAATGATCAAACAAATCAAACAAAAATTTTCTTATAAGCCTCACAATAAATCATGTAATGTGCCGCGATGGGTTTTATTTTGTATCCGTAAATAGAGGTCTGGTTTGGGGCCATAACCGACTCGCGGGTTCAGCGAATCAAACGTTCGATACACTTGACTTTATGGACGGGCTCTATTTAGCTGGTAAAGTAAACCAAAAAGTTGTCCCAGACCCTTTTTCCCCCGTGGATTCCACCCAAATGTTCCCATGGTGCAATTCTATAATTTTTTTAACGAGTGATAACCCTATCCCGCTTCCTCCTTTATCGTTTATCAATTGATCGAACACGCCAAACACCTTTTCGTGATATTCCGGTTCTATGCCAACACCATTATCTTTTACAAAAAACTGAATGAATTTTTCGTTTTCATGATCCCTGCTCCCTAATTCGATCAATGGTTTATTTTGCTCTTCCGTATATTTCAAACTATTTTCGACTAAATTCTGCAACACCTGCCTGACGCGGGTCTTATCCCCGAATACTTCGGGCATTCCCGGGTTCACCACCACGTTGGCTTTTGTTTTCTGAATGGTGCCATCAAGGATTTCAATAACTTCACGTGCAAGCAATTCCATATTAATTATTTCAGGAGTTTTGACCGATCTTCCTGCACGGGAAAGCTGCAATAAATCATCCAACAAACCAATCATTTTATCAGATGCATTTTCAATATGATTTACATAGCGTTCTATCCTTTCCTGCCTTCCCGACAGGATATCTTGCTGAAGCAAACCTATGAATCCCTTAATGGTCACCAAAGGGCTTTTTAAATCATGTGAAACAGTATATGCAAATTGTTCAAGTTCCTCGTTTTTGCTTTCTAAAATCCGCTGCCGTTTTACACGTTCGGTTACATCTTTTACATTTTCCAGCACGTGTTCAACATGCCCGTCCCCGTCAAATATAGGGATCACGCTAATTTCTTTGTAACTCCCGTCAACAGGGTTTTGATCTAAATACCACCGAGTTTTCCCATCGGCAAATGTCTTAAGAGGTGGACAATTTTCACAAGGTGATTGATAATTTTTCATGACTTTATAACAATACGGCTGCAATTTTCTTTGCTTTAAAGGCACCCATTCATGGTTCTTCCAATTGCTCAATACCATTCGCAGGTCTTTATCAACCACCATGATCAAACTGTCAATTGCATCCAATGTACTGTTTAATATTTTTTGATACTCGTTGCGTTTTTGTTCTGCTTGTTTACGTGCACTGATATCTCTTGCAATGCTGAGAATGCATGTTTTTCCCTCGTATTTAATAACCCGGCTGCTAATTTCCACCGGGATAATCATTCCATCCCTGGCTACATGGGCTGTTTCAAAAACCATTTTCCCTTTTTCCTTCACAGCCAGTATCCTGTTTTTAGCTACTTGAGCGTAATCCGGGACATCAATATCGAGCGGGCTCATTTGCAACAACTTGTTGCGACTGTAACCCAATCGCTTACAAGCTACATCATTGACTTCAAGAAATTGCCCGTCCATTCCATGAATAAAAATCGCGTCAACTGCATTATTAAAAATATTTCTGAATTTAAGTTCGCTTTGTTTGATTTTCTTCTCGGTTTTAACCCGTTCACTGATATCCCTTATCACCCCGATAAACCCGATAACTTGTCGCGTTGAATCTTTCATGTAAAACACGTTGGTTTCTCCAGGGAATACTTTGCCATCCTTTTTTTTATAATGAATGGTTTTAAGAAAGCAATTCGTGTTAAAAAAATCATTTATCATTTCTCCCACATGTTTATATTCATCTTCATTTTTAAATACATAACTCGCGGGGTTCCCTTCTATTTCTTCGATGGTGTAACCAAATAATTTTGTAAACGCGGTGTTACAGTCAATGATATTCCTGTTAATATCTGCTACTAATATGGCATCCCGGATACTGTTGAATAATGTCTTATACCTGGTTTCGCTTCGCTGCAATTCTTGTTCTGCTAATATTTTCTCAGTTATATCAGCGTACACGGCTACTACTTCTCCCGAGGGCAGTTTAAAAATATCATTTTCACGCCAACTTTCATGGCCACCAACTTTAACATGTATTAAAGGGTTCCGCTTATTTTTCCCTGTTTTCCAGACTTCTCTATACATATTCAATAAGCCTGTTTCGTTTACCACGGGAAAAACCTCTGTAACACGTTTCCCGATAACATCGTCTCTCTTCACGTTGTCAATAATTTCACCGGCCCTGTTAAAATCTTTTATAATAAAATCATTTCCATCCTCAATGGCCTCGTACACGGCTACACCACTTTTAATGTACTCGAAAAGATTACGATAATGAGATTCATTACCGGATTTTACATGTTGTTTATGCAGGCCTTTTGTTTGCATTTTCATCTGTTTATTTTTAAATTTTCAATGGTCATATGGAACCGCATGATTAA
>CAYPTK010000203.1:0-4855 GCA_964413555.1 uncultured Bacteroidales bacterium
GTTAGAGGGTGTACTGAACGTGTTTCCCTGGGTCGCTATTATTGACAGGTTTCAACAATGGTTGTATACCCATCCCGAACATGAGCCTAAAGACCGGGCAAAGGCCTGGCTTGACATTCACGATGAATTTGGCGATCATGTAACAAATTGGAATGGACTGGATGAATACAGGGGCAATTTATGGCAAAAACAGCTTCATATTTTCGAAGTCCCGTTATATTATATAGAATACGCTATTGCAGAATTAGGAGCTATTGCTATCTGGAAAAACTACAAAAAAAATCCTTCAAACGCGTTAGATCAATTCGAACAAGCACTTGGCTTAGGCTATACTGCCACAATTCCTGAAATATATAAAACAGCAGGAATACGGTTTGATTTTTCAAAGGAATATGTTTCTGAATTAATGGCTTTTGTAAACGAAGAATTGAATAAAATTGAATAAAAACATTGATTATTAAAATATTTTTTTATTTTAGTAATATTTTTTAATAAGAAGGCCTTAAATATTGATTGCCTTATAATCTATAGTAAACTTCAAATTTTAATTTATATATCCTGATATGAAGGAAAATATAAATTACAATAAATCTTCATTTAAACGAGATAAGGTTATTATTTTAAAATTCTAAATGAATGAACTTTTTTAAAAAGAAAATTTTTCGAATGGATATAACGCGATATGTTATATTCACATTCATATTTTCATGCTTATTTCAAATCACTTCAGGCCAAAAGGTCATCCAACCTTCTTCTGAACCCTTTTTTATTAATTATACATTACAAGACGGGCTGTCCTCGAATTTGGTGTCGTTGGTTTTTAAAGACAGCAAAGGATTCATATGGGTTGGCACACAAAATGGCCTCAACCGTTATGATGCATACGATTTCAAACACTATCTCCACGAGCCGTCTGATACCAACAGCATAAGCAATAATGACATTAAAGATATTGCAGAAGACGAGCATCAAAACTTATGGGTTGCCACATATTTTGGGTTAAACTATTACAACCGGGAAAAAGATGTATTTAAACACTATTTTCATAAAAAAAATGACCCTCGTACCTTACCTAGTAACTATTTAAAATGCCTTTTTATTGATAAAAATAATGACGTATGGATCGGTACAGAAAAAGGATTATGTAAGTATGACAAAGAAAATGACAGGATACAGCGGTTTCCTTTTTTAGAAAATAAAAAGTTAAGCATTAAAGATATAAGTAAAGGAAATGGTGATTATTTATGGATTTCTTCATGGGGACAAGGCCTTTGCAGGTTTGATAAAAAAGAACACACCTTTAAACAGTTTTTCCCTTATGATAAGCAAAAAAATTCACGGGATAGTATCATTATAAGCCATATAACAAATGAAAACGGGATCATATTATTGTCAACTATCTCCGGGAGAGTCTATCGATTTAATACAAATAATGAATCGTTTTCCTTTCCCCGGGAAATAAATGCTACATTATCAAAAAACATCATTCATAACTATGTAGCCTTATATAAATCAAAAAATCACAAAGTCTGGATAGGAGTTGAGCATTTGCTTTACGAGTATTTCCCTGGTAATGACAGTTTGAGCCTTTTCGCACATAACATTCATTCGCCCATCAAGAAAGACAAGTGCATGATTATAAGCATGTATGAAGATCGTCATGACATTATTTGGATATCTAGTTCATTTGGTTTGTTCAAATATTCTCCACTGGGTAACATGTTTTCAACTAATTTTTTCGTGTGTGAACAACAAGGCGTAAAAACGAGAGATTACAATAAAGTAGTTTATGTTGACAGTGAAGGAAAAACCTGGATAGGAACATTCGGAAACGGATTGAAAATTCTTAATAAAAAACGGTCAAAATATGTACGTTTAAACAGTACTGGTGAGAATCCGATTACAAGCAATTATATTTCCGTGATTTCTCATGTAGGAGAAGAACAATTATGGTTTGGAACCACGAGAGGGATCACTATAATAAATGAAAAGACACGGGAAATTAACAGGCAATTGATGAATAAAATAAATACACCTGATCACCTGACACACCAGGTGATATATGATATATTTGAAGACTCGAGAGGAATAATATGGATCGCGACCCAGGAGGGCATGGATAGTTACAATCCTAAAACCAGCACGTTTAAGCATTATAAACAAGATACCAATTTCAGTTATTACAAAGTCAGGAGTATCAATGAAAGCCCTAGTGGGATATTATGGTTTTCAACATATTATGGATTATACGCGTACAATCCATATACAAATAAAAGCATGGCGTACCTCAAAGACTACAAAAACCCTAACAGCCTGAGTGACAACAATGTTTATTGCACGTATCCAATGTCCGATTCAATGGTTTGGATTGGGACCCAAAACGGGCTGAACCTTCTGAATCCAATAACCAATGAATTTAAACATTTTTATAAAAAAGACGGGTTGTCCAATAACCTGGTGAAAAATATAATTAATGATTACCCGAATCGTATTTGGCTTCATTGCGAATCTGAAATATCAATGTTGGATATCCATAACATGCAATTTTATAATTACGGGTACAAGGAAGGACTTACGATTAACAGGCAATGCAGTTATATTTCAGCAAAAGGAGAGATTATTTTGGGTGGGCGTTACAACGGTTTTTATGCCTTTTACCCGGAAAATATATTCCACAATTCATACATCAACACGCCTGTTTATATAACAGGGCTTAAAATATACAATAAACCGGTTCTGACGAAAAACAAAAAATCTCCTGCAACGCTAAATATTACAGAAGCAAAAAAGATAACCCTTGAACCACACCATGATATTGTCACGATTGAATTTTCTGCTTTAAATTTCCTGAACTCATCCCAACAACGGTATCTTTATAAATTAAAAGGATATGACAAAAAATGGATTCAATCGGATGTTCCCTCACATTCTGCCACGTATACCCAGTTACCGCCCGGGAATTATGTTTTTCATGTTAAAAAGATCAATGACAAAGGCATTTATGACAAAGGCACCACCCTGTCTGTAAAAGTGCTCCCGCCATGGTACAGTACTTCTCTTGCCAAAATAATCTATTTGTTGATTTTTGGACTAATGATTTTTGGTGCATTCAAAGTGATCGCCTACCGTAATAAAAATAAAATAGCAAAAATTAAGGCAGAAAAACAACATGAAATCGATCAGTTAAAAATTCGCTTTTTCATGAATGTATCGCACGAGTTCAGCACCGTGCTCTCGTTGATCTTAGGCCCTGTTAAGCGACTCAGGCAACAAATGAAAGACATCAAAGATAATCAGGCTAAAGAATCCTTAAGTTTGATTGAACGTATGAGTGAAAAGCTCAAGCGTTTGGTGAATCAATTAATGGATATACGAAAACTTGATTCAGGATCACAAAAATTAAGCCTGTACAATGATGACCTTGTCCCGTTTATTAAATCCATTTACCAGGTATTTATAGACATTGCAAGTCAACGAAAAATTAAATATGATTTTTATTCGCAACGAAAAAAAATCACCGGGTGGTTTGATGCTGATAAATTGGAAAAAATCGTTTACAACCTCTTGTCAAATGCCTTCAAATACACACGCATAGGCGATTCGATATCATTGAAAATAAATGTTGAAAGTGATGAAAATGAATATGAATATATCATAATCAGTATTAAGGATACAGGGGTTGGTATCGAGGAACAAGAATTACACAAAATATTTGACCGGTTTTACCAGGTACATGAAAACCAACAACAAGTAGCGGGTGGTATTGGCCTTGGTTTATCAATGGTCAATGAACTGGTAAATCTTCACGGGGGAGAAATCAATGTAGACAGCATTAAAGGGAAAGGCAGTGTATTCAATGTAAAACTTCCCATTTCAGAGGCACTGTTCAATAAAGACGAAATACTTGATGAAGCCCGGGAAAAACAAAAAAGCACATCCACTTCAGAAGTGGTCATGGAAGAAATTGGTTCCCAGCTTTTATCTAAAAATAAACCACGAGAGAATCTCCCCTGGAAATCTTCTAAAAACGACATTCTTATATTATTGGTGGAAGACAATGTTGAACTGCAAAAATACATAGGCGAGTTACTGGAACAACGATTCAAGGTGGCAAAAGCATATAACGGGAAGGAGGCAATGAGAATGGTTGACAATACTATGCCTGATTTGATTATTGCCGATGTCCTGATGCCGGAAATGGATGGCTTTGAAATGTGTGAAAAAATCAAAAACAACCCGAAGACAAGTCACATCCCTATTATACTACTTACAGCCCGGAAACAAAACGAAGATAAAATTAAAGGATTCAAGGCAGGAGCAGATGCATACATCACCAAGCCTTTTGACCTGGATTTACTCCTGATCCGCGTACAAAACCTTCTTTCTTCGCGTAAACTGTTGAAAGAAAAATTTCACAAGAACCTGTTATCCGATAAGGTAGAAAACAACACGTTAACCACTGCAAATGAAGAATTCATGTATAAATTGATGAGGATTATTGAAAAAAATATTGACAATCCTTCTTTGTCTATCAGTAATTTGGTCTCGGAGATGAATATGGGAAGAACCAATTTATTTAATAAAGTTAAATCCATCACCGGGATTTCTGTAAATGAATTGATTCGTAAAATACGATTAAACAGGGCTGCATTACTATTGCAAACAAAAAAATACACGGTTGCACAGGTTACACATATGACAGGGTTCCGAAACAGCTCTTATTTTATAAAATGTTTTAAAGAACAGTTTGACCAGTACCCCTCAAAATACATAAAAAACTCGTAGGCAGTTATATTTATTAATGAATAAACAACATAATCAAATTAAAAAAACTTCATTGTAATGAAGACAGGAT
>CAYPTK010000204.1:0-4851 GCA_964413555.1 uncultured Bacteroidales bacterium
AAATGGAGCGAAGCAATCTCTCTCATGATACTCCGGTGCCAGCATAGCACGGGCAAGTATTAACGCCGGTGCCAAACCGGAAAGATCGCTTCAGGCATAGCCTTCGCGATGACGGTTTTGTTGGGAATGGGTAAACTGAAATCCTGTTGTTCCTGCAGTGATACGTGGTTTTTAAGTCAGGTATAAAATATTTAGTAGTCATTATTTACAACCATGAATCAACTTTGATACCTGTTCCCAGGGGACGAGTTTAAAATTTTGATTCGAAAGTGTGTCATGGTCATAATTGAATCCATCCTGTGCAACGAATAAACCGGAAGGGAATTTTGCCCCCAGCCTGGTACTTGTTACATCAATGCCGTCCGTTTCCTCCACGCCATCAATCCCGTTGCCATCAGTGATACTAAAGCTCGTGATGAATTCATTGTTGCCTTCACGTTTAAAAACAGCGAACGAGTAATTTCCCTGGCTCGAAGCAATTAAATATCCTTTTCCATTCCCTGCATCATAAATCGTTAACCCTTCAATATCATATGCAATATTAGGATTCGCGGTATCTGACATGGCAATTTTAGTGCAATCATCACCATCCGTGGGTTCTGCCCCGTATTTCCAGATACAGGCATTCTCTTCACCAATGTATACATTGCCTGTTTCATCATCTGCTACCATGCCTTCAGGCTGACTTGCAAGACGGAATTCCCGTACTACGGATGCATGGATGAGTGAATCATTGGGTGTCAGTTTCCATTGTTCCACACGGCCGTCTTTCCCATTCACAAACACGTGATAATCGTTTGTTTCGGGGCTTACATACATGCAAATGCCATAAACTTCGTTCACACCCGATTTAATGAGTGTATCTGCAACATCAGAAAGTGCCCCGTTTTGGGCATCTATTTTCATCAACGTGATGCTGTTGGAAGTACGGTTTGTAGCAGCCAATATATCTGTCTTTTGCCCGTTTAACGAAAATCCATACCTAACATCAACATTATTCACACGTCCAACAGGGTAATAATATAGTTGTTTTCCATCAAGGTTATACACGGCCAGTCCGCCTTTTTTATTGGTACCAATAATGGTGCTTTTTGAAGGGTCTGTTGGATGTACCCAGATAGCAGGATCATCAGCGGCATCTTCGCCGGGGGTTGATGGAACCGGGGTGGTTTCAACCGTTGGAATCACGGTAGAATCATGTTCAATAGATTGATGTTGTTCCCGGGAATTATTATTGCATGATGCAAAAAATACAATCGCGAGGATAAAGAATACATGTCGTGTCATAAATTTAAATTTTAAAAATGATATTTCAGGCCAATTCGTCCCCACCAGGAGTAGAATTCCTGTTGTTTTATTCTTTGTTCATCACCCATGTAATATTTTAAAGGAGTGTTTGTTATATTAATTAAGTCAACAAATACTTTCAAGTGGTTCATAAAAGAATAATTTGCAGTAAAATCAAATCTCAGGGCTTTAGCGTAATATTCATCAAAATCCGGATCTTCCCCGAGTTGATATAGAAAATCATCATGATAATTTGAAGAAATTTTCATATATAATCTTTCACTTTCATAGAAAAACGCCATATTTGCTGTATGCTTTGCCTGGCCAGGAAGACTAATTGTTTCTTCTTCCAGTGTATTAAAATATTCATAATAATCTTCACCGAACGTGATTTGATGTTTGTGGTCATTCGCGGGATAACGTTTATATAGGCCAGCCTCAGAGAGTGTATATGTATAATTTGCAAAAATCCCAAAGTTGCTAAGAAAACCAGGAAGAAAACGGAATTTAAACTGCGCCTGTAACTCTCCACCATAAACAAAAGCTTTTGTGCCGTTTAAAGGTATTTCTATACGGTTCCGATGTCCTCCCATACTTGGATCTCGTTCATGAGCACGAATAACATAGGTATAGATATAATTATCAATTTTTTTATAAAAAAATCCGGCAGAAAGTATTCCATCTCCTTGTAAATATCTTTCAGCACTTAATTCTATATTTATAGAACTAGGATATTCCAGGTCAGGATTTCCATACCTGACCTCTTTACGGTCTTCTTCTCTATAAGGTACTACATCATCTAAATTTGGCCTTGAGAAGGAATATGTAATACCAGTTCTTAAGTTAAAATCATTTGTTAATTTATACTTTATTTGTAAATTAGGTAAAAAGAAAGAAATATTTCTACTGTCATTCGTTGTATCTGCTTTTCTATATTTATAGGAAATACTATCTCTTACTGCCTTTCTTGCTTCATATTCTACATATGTATTTTCATAACGGGCACCACCTAAAAACATGAATTTTCCAAAATTATGTTTAAACATTGCATAAGTAGCAGTTATATCTTCTGAGACTTTAAAATCAGTATCATACGTTTCTTCTCTTGTTTCGTCCCTGTCATACACGAAAAACTGAGGATAAAAATCATAATAATCCCTAATCTTTTCTGGCGAAGGCATTGCTTCAATTGTATACCCTTTATTTAAGAAATTTGATGTTCTGAAATTATCACTAACATCAGACAATGTAAATTCTGGTGCAGGCCCCACGTATGCTCTTAAAATTAAAGATGTTCCATAGTTACCAAATTCCTGTCCCCATAAATCAACTGTTTTATCTTTAAATCGTATTTTACCTCCAATCTTTAAATAACCTTCATGATTAGAAAAAGAATATGGAATTTTGAAGTTCAGTTTGCTTGTTATATTTTGATCTGATACATCAACAGTTTGAAATAAAAGTTCATCAAATTCATATTGATCATAATTAAATACATCATCTGAAAAATTTGATTTTGGAAATGTAGGTTTTGGCCAGTCAGGATCACTCATGTCAAATTTTATTTGAACAGCCTGTCCAGGGTTTTCAAAAATAGCTTCTATCCTGTCAGGTTGATTTTCAGACGCGTAAGAATAAGAAGTTTCATAATCTATCGTGGTTCCAAATAATACATGTTCCCCTCCAAAGTTAATTGAATTTAAATTCTGAATTTTAGTCCTGTCTTTAATGTCATGTTCAATTCCACCATAAACATAATATTTTTCAGATAATGCATCATCCAGCGTGTAAATTTTTCTTCGCCTGAGTTCCTCATCTGCAAACTGATTATACATACCCCGTATATATAAAAATGAATGATCATTGAATTTATAATCAATAGTACCACTGAATCCTGTTCGTTTTCTCGTGATGGTGTAATGCCTTAATTGTACCTCATCGTATTGCATATGGTAGTTATTAATTCCCTGTGACTGGCTACCATAAAATGTACTTTTTTTATATTCAAATTCCATATTGTCAGATCCATAATTATTAATAAAATAACTACCATTCATATAGAAACCAAATTTTTTATATCGTTGTCCATAAGAAAATTGAATCTGATAATTATCTGTTTCCCTTAAATTATTGTAACCACCCGCGAATGAGGCGTTTATTTCCGGCACCTCACTTTTGGCTTTTTTAGTAATAACGTTTACAGCCCCGCCTATTGCATCTCCATCCATATCAGGTGTGCTCATTTTGTTAATTTCAATTTCATCAATTTGATCTGCAGATATGATGTCCATACCAACGTATCGAACATTTCCTTCAGGTGATGGGATTTGTTCTCCATTAATGTTAAAACTGGTATATTCAGGTGGCGTCCCTCTTAATTGAACATAACGTCCTTCTCCCTGATCTCTCTGGAGAGTTATACCGGGTATTCTTGACATGGCTTCTGCAGCATTCATATCAGGAAATTCAGAAATTTGTTCGGATGAAATAATATTTTTTATGGTTTCTGACTTTTTTCGTTTTAGCATTGCGTTAACTTGTCCATCTGTTTTTCCAACAACATCTACTTGCTTAAGCTCCTCAGATGATGGTTTTAATTTGATTTCGATGTGAGATTTTTTTTCTGCTGTAAAATCATGAGTTAACGTAATTTTTTCATATCCAATATATGTTACCAGGATTGTGATTTTTTTTTTGTTGATGTTGTCTAATTTAAAATAACCGTCATTATTTGTAGAGGTTCCCCTGGACGTGTTTTGTATTGATATGGTTGCCCCGGGTAGTGGTTCTCTTGTAATGTTATCAACTATTGTACCTGAAAGGGTATACTCTTGTGCATTTGAAGACAACGAGATGATAAAAAATAAAATAAAAACACCCGTTATATGTAATGATATTTTTTTCATGCCGTGAAATATAAATGTATTGAAGTTTAAATAACCTGCCGATCCAATTGAAAACCGGCAGGTTATTGTATGCATCATTAAAATTATTGAATTATTATTTTTCGCGTGTAGACCTTGTTCCCCTGAACAAGTTTAACAATATAAAATCCGGTTGAGAAACCTCTGACGTCAATTTGTGAAACATTATTATTTTGTAAAATAACTGTTTTGCACATTTTACCACTTAAATCGTAGAAATACACTACAGATGGTGTGTCTTTTCGTGTACGTGTGAATGCAATTGTAATTGTACCATCTTTAACAGGATTTGGATATAATTTAAACTCATCAGTTTGATTGTAGGTATTGATAACACCGGTTGATCCACCCACATGATAATATACTTTTAATTTAGGAACTCGTTCCGGATGATTTTGACCATCACCAGGATTTCCCTGGGTATCTTCGTCACCCGGGTCGGCTATGTTTTCAAATGCTTCAAATTCTCTTGCATTTTCATAATCACTCGGCCCCTGATCCTCTCCTTTGAAGATTAAAGCCAATGGATTTCCATACTTCCATCCGCTCCTGTCAACAACTTCCTGTATTATCGTTTTCAAATCAGGAGTACGGTACCGTGTCCATATTGTCCAGTCTTCATCTACAATCCAATCTACTG
>CAYPTK010000205.1:0-4849 GCA_964413555.1 uncultured Bacteroidales bacterium
TATTTGGAATTTGGTTACGCGACTTTATATGACTTTATAGACAAGCTCTAATTAATATTATAGGTCCAGATCAATTTCTTTTTCTTCATATAAACTAATCGAAAAATAAGAATAGCTTACAGTGGTATCAGTACTATTATATACCATTGCTTTATAAGACTCTGTAGGTACATTTGTAAAAATAACCTGGCCATTTGAATTTGTACTACCGGAAAAAACAGCGTAAGAAATTACATCCGAATAATTTCCTGAATAGTAATCCTGGTAGTCTTCATTACGGATAAGTTTTACACCGGCATTGGCTATTGGGTCAGAAGTCAAATCATCCTCTACATTCACAGTGAGTGTTCCCACATATTCCTCCACATTAATAGAAAGATCTTTAGTTTTTCCGGTTAATACCTGGAACGTCTTTCCAATTTGATAAATTTTGCCATTAGCAGAAACATCTTCACTATATATACTAATTGTTTTCATAATAACAATTTTTTTTAGTTAGACATAAAATAAAGTGCTAGCAAGATTAAGATTATTTTATTAATATTGAATTTTGTTTTACATGGTGTTTACTACATGATGTCAGCTAACTTCGTCGTGCTTATCCTGGGTTGTACTTTTGCAATAGTAGATTTCGCGTTTATGGAATTCACGAGCCTTGTTATCGGACATTATGATACAAACACTCAACTTTAAAGAAAGTCATTTTTTATTTAAAATATTTATATGCATGCTATCATAATAACGATTGGAGATGAGCTTTTAATGGGAGATATTATTGATACCAACCGGTTATTTATTACAGGGAGATTAATCAATAAAGGAATTTTAATCAAACGTGCCGTTACTGTCCCGGATACCAGGCGAGAGTTGAGTGAAGTAATACGATCATCTTTTTCCGCGGCAGATATGGTGATCATGACAGGCGGATTGGGCCCTACTGAAGATGATGTTACAAAATCCGTGCTGTGCAACGTGTTTAATACTACATTGCAACAAGATGAACAAGTACTTGAGAACATTAAACAGGTGTTGTCTTTTAAAAATAAACCCTTGAACAGGCGAAACATCGAGCAGTCACACGTTCCATTGTTTGCAACAGTCATTAACAATACAAATGGTACGGCACCGGGGTTATGGTTTGAAAAAGATAAAAAAATACTCGTGGCACTGCCGGGAGTTCCTTTTGAAATGAAAGATATGTTTGATAAGGATGTACTACCCAGGATCGAGAACACTTTCAGGCCGGTTCCCTTTTATTTAAAAAAAATTTTATTACAAGGCATCAGCGAATCTGTTTTAGCAGAAAAACTTGAGCCGTTTGAGCAACAACTGCCTGAAAATATAAGTCTTGCCTATATGGCTTCTCCCGGAACAATTAAACTCAAATTATTAGCCAAAGAAAAAGACGCGGGCACGCTGCAAAAAGAAATTGAAAAACAAGTTACAATCCTGAACCGTTACGTGGGAGAATATATTTATGGATATGATGATGATACATTCGAAGAAATAACCGGCAACTTACTAAAAAAATATCATAAGACATTATCTGTTGCAGAAAGCTGTACCGGTGGCAATATAGGAAGACTTATTACTTCTGTTCCAGGTAGTTCAGCATATTTCAACGGGGGAGTCATTGCTTATTCCAACGAGATAAAAACAAGTTTGTTGGGTGTTCGCGAAGCAACATTGAAAAAGTATGGGGCCGTGAGTAATCAGGTTGCACGAGAAATGGCTGAAGGGATACGAAAAAAATTCAATACAGATTTTGCTATTGCCGTATCCGGCATTGCCGGCCCTTCGGGTGGAACAGATCAAAAACCAGTGGGGACAACGTGTATAGCGGTTGCAGGAAACCATGAAATGGTTGTAAAAGAATATGTTTTCGGGAACGTGAGAATCAGAAATATTCAAAAGGCTTCATTTACTGCTCTACATGAACTCATCAGGATTATTAAATCAGAAAACGAATGACAAAAATTATTAGAATAATACAGTTAGTTCGTATACAGAATCTTATAATAATCTCTTTAACATTATATTTAATGAGATGGTTCATTATTTATCCTGTACTGTCCGCTCACGGGATTGAATTACAGGTAAGTAACGTGGAATTCACCCGGATTACACTGGCCATTGTATTTATTGCCGCGGGAGGGTACGTGATCAATGACTATTTTGATCGCCCTGTAGATCAGATCAATCACCCGGGGAAAGTCATTGCAGGCGTACATGTTTCTTGCCAGGCAGTCCTTTTGCTGTATAGTGTATTTACTTTAACGGGCATTGCCCTCGGGACATTTATCTCGATCCATCTTGGACTCCCTTTACTCTCGTTCATTTATTTATTCACAGCACTCCTGTTGTTTTTATATTCGTACAAAATTAAAAGAGTATTTCTGGCAGGAAATATAGTTATCGCTCTGTTAACGGCATTTGTTCCGCTGATGGTTATATTGTATGAAATTCCTCTATTGAAAAGAAACAATAGTATGAATTTTGAAAATATCATTATTATCGTGGGGATTTTTTCAATTTTTGCTTTTTTAACCAATTATACCCGTGAAGTCATAAAAGATATAGAAGATATTAAAGGAGATCAACAAACCGGGAGAAAAACCATACCATCAGTATTGGGTATTTTCTGGTCAAAAGCTATCGCTCTTGTTTGTAATTTGTTGATTATTATTTTAATAATATACATTTATTGCACTCGTTTACAACACGTCACGATGCATGAAAAAGATTATCTTTCATTGGCATATTTTTTATTCTTTATAATAATTCCTTTAATTTTAATGATTTACCTTATCATTAATTCAAAACGCGAATCTGAATTCAGGAATGTTGCTCATATTTTAAAATTTGTAATGGTTTCCGGACTATTTTATTCTTTTATATTTTATTTTAAAATTAGTTTCTGTCTGTAAACGGACCAGGGAGTCAGTGATAAATCCGGAAGAAGTCTGATTTATAAACACAGATGAATTATAAATAACTTATTAAACATATTGAAACAATGCTTTTACATGAAAAAATTAAATACTACAAGGTTATACTTTGTTCTGGTTCGCCAAGAAGACACCATCTTTTAAATGAAATTGGCATTCCATTTACAATTATGAAAGACATTCAATTTGATGAAAGTTATCCCCTGGCAATGGATGCATATAACGTGCCGGTTTATTTAGCAGAACAAAAATCCGGACAAGTTGATATGAATGATACAGATCATGAAAAAATTATTATAACCGCGGATACAGTTGTTATTTTGAACAACAACATAATAAACAAACCGGTTGACAGGGCAGATGCGATAAAAATGCTTCAACGCTTATCTGGTCATAAACATGAAGTGGTGACAGGTGTTTGTTTAAAGAAATCATCCGGGAGCATATCATTTTCTTCTTTAACCGAGGTTTATTTTAACGCGTTAACAATAGAGGAAATTGAATATTATATTGATCAGTTTAAGCCATATGATAAAGCTGGCAGTTATGGAATCCAGGAATGGATAGGGTATATTGGTATTGATAAAATAAATGGTTCTTTTTATAATGTTATGGGATTGCCGGTTGAAAAATTATATACTGAATTAAACCAATTCATCAATAATTCACAATTGTAAACTAAAAATATTGCAACCTTATAATCAAACACATACATGGCTGTATACATATGTCAACAACCAACAACCCCGTTTTTAACGACTTGTAAACATAATATTATTATTAACTTATTGCTTGTATTTTATATTATTTATTTAAAGTTATACTTTAAGTTTGGACGAGGTATTTCGCGAAAACCAGGCAAAAAAACACCATAAAATGAATGTCTATGCAATGATATTCAGTATAATATGGATTTTATTGTATGTTTAACTTTAAATATAGCTATCCGCCTGCCCGAGTCGTGTATATTCATCATACCCGTTTTCAGTGCATACAGTATAAAATAAAGTTACCCCGTGCATACTCATTATTTATTTTACCTGTAAACTCCTGATTTTTCCATCTTAGCGAGCCTCGTATTCGGATTTTATTGAACAAACACCAAATTTTAAACAAAAATGTTTTCTCAGATTTTATATATGAATCTTAGGTTTGCTCCTAAAGTAACTGTCTGCAAGGACAAGAGATTGGATAAAATGATTCGATAATACGTTTTATAAAGACAAGTACATGCTGCTTACTGGTATGAATATGCAATTCTAATTCACACAAAAAAAAAAACGGGACATTAACCCGAGTGTTACATATGTAATCATTCAAATAGATTACCTGGAGCTTCCTTACTTGTGCACCCTATAATCTCCTTTATATAGCTGATTACAATTGTAAACATGCATCATAATTTGTTTTATTGATTTATTTGTTTATTTTTGTAAACAATCATGAAAGAACGATTACAAAAAATATTAACCGAAAAGGGTCTTTCGGCTGCTAAATTTGCTGAAATATTGCAAATACAAAGATCTAATGTATCTCATGTCCTATCTGGCAGAAACAACCCGGGGTATGAATTCATTAAAAAGATTATGGAGCATTACCCGGATATAAACCCGGGATGGTTAATCCTTGGGAATGGATCAATGTATAAAGAAGACATTAACAAGACATATACATCAGCAGAACAATTTAATAATGATCTTTTTACAAATAATGAAGAATCGATCATAGAAAGCGATAACGAATATCAAAAGAAATCCCCCGGTAAAAATGAACCTGTTATAAATTCTTCATTGAATAAACCGGAAATGCCCCCAAACCACGTTGAGCGGATCGTTATATTTTATAAGGATAACACGTTTAAGGAATACAAGCCTGATTCTAATGCAACTCGTTAGCACTTG
>CAYPTK010000206.1:0-4844 GCA_964413555.1 uncultured Bacteroidales bacterium
GTTATGCAGAAAGGCTCGGGAGTGATTGCCCGTTTTTCATCAAAAACAAACCATCAGTCGCTACAGAAAAAGGAAACCGCTTACGGGATATTGAACTGGATTTACAACATTATCATATAGTGATTGTTTACCCGGGAATCCATATTTCATCAAAAGAGGCATACTCGGGTATCGTGCCCCAAAAAAACAGGGAATCATTAGAATCATTAATACAATCTCCTGTCAGTGCCTGGCGCCATGTTATTAAGAACGATTTTGAGCCGGTGATTTTTAAAAAATATCCTGACATTGAACGCGTGAAAAACAAATTATATGATCATGGTGCTCTTTATGCTTCGATGACAGGCAGTGGTTCGTCTGTATATGGACTGTTTGATTCTCCAAAAAACCTGGCAACAGCGTTTCCTGAGAATTACCATGTATGGGAAGAATCGTTATAAAAGGTTACTTGGGCGCCGCCTTGTAAAGATAATAGGCGATAAAGGCATATAAAAAATTAGGAATCCAAACGGCAATAACAGGATTAAGGCTTCCGCCAATGGCAAATTGTGCAGAAAACTGCATAAATAATATATACGAGAAGGAGGCCAACAACCCAATACCCAGTTGCATTCCCATCCCGCCCCTTATTTTCCGGGATGACACGGACACTCCAATCACTGTAAGTATAATGGTTGAGAACGAATAGGCAAACCGCTTGTTTTTTTCTATGATGGTGGCTTTTACATTCCCCACCCCCTGGAGTCTTTGTTCATCAATGTAATCATTGAGTTCCGACAGGGTCATTGTCTGGATAATATTTGACCTGCGCTTAAAATCCCCGGGACTCATGTTAAGAGTCGTATCCATCTTTTTTCCTCTTTCAATCAATTCATCCCCGTCTTCCTTTAAATATCTTATATAATAATTACGGATAATCCATTTTTCCTGTTTCTCGTCCCATTTAATATAATCTGAAATCAATTTGCTTTTTAGTTTCCCATCTTCAAATCTCTCCATAGAAAAATTTTGCCCGATGTCAGTACGGTTATTATAGCTGTACATGTAAATATATAACCCGGGTTCTATTTGTTTATGCACGTTGCGTTGATTAAAAGACGGAGGATTCCCGTGGTAATAGGTATCTTCAAAGCGCATCCTGATTTCCGTGGCTTCAGGGACAACATACTGATTCATGTAAACAGTTAAAGCCGTGATAATAAGTGCTGAAATCATGTACGGGCGTAATAACCTGTTAAAACTGATCCCGTTACTCAGAATCGCGATAATTTCAGTATTGTAAGCCATTTTAGAAGTAAAAAAGACCACGGATATAAACACGAAGAATGAACTGAATAAAACGGCAAGATAAGGGATGTAGTTGGGGTAGTATACAGTGAATAATTTATACAACGGCGTATCATTTTGCATGAAATTGTCAATTTTCTCGGAAAAGTCGAAAACTACAGCAATGGCAACGATCAGTGTAATTGCCAGGAAAAATGTTCCAAGAAATTTTTTGATGATATATACATCAAGTTTTTTTAATTTATTTTTTATCATAATTTTCGATCGAGCTGATGAATGATTTTATCTTTCCAGGATTTAAACACGCCTTGATTGATTTTATCCCGTGCTTCCTGCATTAACCATAAATAAAAACCAAGATTATGCAACGAGGCGATCTGTGCTCCCAATATTTCTTTACTAACGATCAAATGACGTAAATATGATTTGGAGTATGCTGTATCAACGAATACATTCCCTTCAGGATCAACAGGGGAATAATCATGCATCCATTTTTTATTTTTAATGTTGATGATCCCGTCGCGTGTAAAGAGCATCCCGTTGCGTCCATTACGTGTTGGCATCACGCAATCAAACATATCCACTCCCCTGTCAATGGCTTCCAGGATATTTACAGGGGTACCGACCCCCATTAGATAGCGGGGTTTATCGCGCGGCAGTATTTCATTCACGACATCTATCATATGGTACATATCTTCTGCAGGTTCACCCACGGACAACCCGCCTATTGCATTTCCTTCCATGTCATGTGACGCGATTACTTCAGCGGATTTTTTTCGCAGGCCTTGAAATACGCTTCCCTGGACAATGGGGAAAAAAGTTTGCGGCCCGTCATACAGGTGACATGTATTTTTAAATTGATGTATGCCTCTCTCCAGCCAATGATGTGTAAGCTCCATTGATATCCCGGCTTCCTTTTCACTACACGGGTATGCAGTGCATTCGTCCAGTGCCATGATGATGTCTGCACCAATTTCCCGTTGTATATCCACCACGTTTTCAGGGGTGAAGACATGTTTTGACCCGTCTATATGAGATTGAAAGGTGACCCCTTCCCTGTTAATCTTTCTCTTTCCTGAAAGTGAAAATACCTGGTACCCGCCACTATCAGTCAATATATTTCCATTCCACCCGATGTATTTATGCAATCCACCTGCTTGTTTAATAACCTCAGTACCAGGCCTTAAAAAAAGATGATACGTGTTGCCCAATATGACTGAAGCACCGAGATCGTCTTTTAATTCTCGTTGATGGACGGCTTTCACGGACCCCAACGTGCCAACAGGCATGAATACAGGCGTTAAAATCGTTCCGCGGGTGGTTGAGATTTTCCCGGTCCTGGCACGTGAATTTTTATTATTTTGTATAATTTCAAATATCATAGTACAAACAGCTCGCCATTTTTAAAATTGTCATTGTTAAAATGACACAAACATAATGAAAAAAATCATGTCCGGTTACGGATGATATTTGAAAATCACTTTTAAAAAAAATTAAAACACGGATAACTTGAAAAGATTGAATAAATTAAGCAAAAACGGCAAGGCATGAAACACTAATTTTCTTATATTATTATTAAAAAATATTTTGTTTTTTGGGGTATTTATTTATCTTTGCGTTCCTCTTGTATATAATTTGTAAACATTTATAATTCAATAACAAATAAAAAAAAGGAAATTATGGCAAACGTAAAAGTAGCTATCAATGGTTTTGGAAGAATTGGCCGGAATGTTTTTAAAATAGCATTAGAACGGTCAAATATTGATGTTGTCGGAATCAATGACATCACCAGTAATAATGTACTGGCTCATTTATTAAAATATGATTCAGCGCAGGGTAAATTCCCTGGCGAAGTAAGCTATGACGACAACGGGTTAATCGTTAACGGCAAAAAAATCAAAGTAAGTGCAGAACGCAATCCTGCCAACATCCCATGGGCAGAAACACCAGATGTAGTCATTGAATCAACCGGAGTATTCAGGTCAAAAGAAAGTGAAAAAGGCGGTTATGGCGACCACTTGAAAAATGGTGCTAAAAAAGTAATTCTTACTGTACCTGCAAAAGACAAGATTGACAATATGATCGTGCTGGGTGTAAATGACGATGCAATAAAACCGGAAGACCAATGTGTTTCAAACGCTTCATGTACCACGAACTGTTTAGCTCCTGTAGCAAAAGTTTTACACGAAGAATTTGGCATTGTTGACGGTTTAATGACAACCATTCACTCTTATACAGCTGACCAGGTAATTCAGGATGCTCCTCACAGCGACCTGAGAAGAGCACGTGCTGCTGCTTTCTCACAGGTACCCACGACTACAGGTGCTGCTAAAGCTGTTGGTAAAGTAATTCCTGAATTGAATGGCAAACTCAATGGCCTTGCCGTTCGCGTACCCACGATCACGGGTTCTTTGGTTGACTTAACAGTAAATCTTGAAAAAGAAGTGACTGCTGACGAAATCAACGCTGCAATGAAAAAATATGCTGAAGGCCCTATGAAAGGAATCTTGGCATATACTGAAGACCCGATCGTTTCTGTAGACATTATCCATGATGAGCATTCATCTATCTTTGATGCACAAAGCACGATGGTATTGAATGGAAAAACTGCAAAAGTTCTTTCATGGTATGATAATGAATGGGGTTATTCAGCAAGAGTTGTTGACTTAGCCGGTAAAATTGTCTAAGACACGTTTAAATATAAATACACTTAAAAGCCCGCCGGAAATTTTTCAGCGGGCTTTTTTTGTATATCATGTATTTTATCAGGAAATCTAATAGTACTCTTTCCGCTAAAATTGCAGTAGTACCTATTCATCCCGGTATATGTTCCGCTTTATAAAAGACCCGTGAAGGTGTATTTCCTTAACTTTATTCTTCCAATTATTATAATCCATTATTTTTCTAAAACGTTTGATGGTCTTTTTATTTCCTGAAAAATGATACACTTCCCTGACCATTCCAATCCCTTTTCCATAAACCATTTCCCTTGTAATTTTATTGGTTTTTTTATCATTAATTATCAAATACAAATTGTCCATATACCAAATGGTTTTAATTGTTTCATGTTCTGTAATAAACGGTTTTCCAGCTCCTCTAAAGTATCTTTCTCTTAACACCGTTCTGTATTTATTTTTAAATTTAATTTTGATAGGTTTAGATTGATCTGGCCATACAATAATTGTATCATGAATAATCATTGAATTAAATGTTTCAGGATACCCGGTTTCTTTCTTATAAGTTGTAAACTCTTTAAATAATGAACCATTTTCAATAAGCCGGTATTGATGAAAATCACTTAATTTATACTGACTATTATAGCATTCCCTGTTGATTAATGTATCTCCTTTGACTATTTCTGACCAGATCACTTCATAGATTGTTTTTTTGTTTCCATTACTCATTATATCATAAACATATACTTTTTTTTGAAATGATACCGGGTAATAGTATTTTCGAATACGTTCATTAAATTTCACCTTTTTAGATTGCTCATTACAATTTGACAAGATAAAACATATCAAAATGCAACAGGTGATATACGCGTATTTTTCAGG
>CAYPTK010000207.1:0-4823 GCA_964413555.1 uncultured Bacteroidales bacterium
TGAGCAATTTTGGGGCAAGCGTAACGAAGTTAGCGGACATTATGGACAAACACTATTTAGATAATCTTATTTAATTTGACTATGCAGATTTTTTTGGCCTTTTCCTTCATTATTGGCCTTATCTATTTTTTTATGATCGTTTATTATGCAAATGGCTGGAGCCGGATGAAAGCATTTAAAGCATTTGACCCCGTGCATGCCCCTTCAGCTTCAATCATAATACCTGTAAGAAATGAACAGGAAAATATTGTTCAACTCTTATACGAGCTACTGAATCAACAATACCCGGATGAACGATATGAAATAATTGTTGTTAATGACCATTCAACGGACAAGACAAATGATATTGTTCTTGAACATTTTAAAAATAAGCAACAAATCAAATTGATTGAATTGGATGATGAGGAAAAAGGGAAAAAAAAGGCGGTGAAAAAAGGGGTTGTACATGCTTCATTTGATCTTGTTATTACTATAGATGGTGATGTAAGTGTAGGAAAAAAATGGTTGCAAACACTTCTTTCATTTTATGAAATTCAGGAGCCTGATTTGATCATAGCACCGGTATTGGCCAAGCCATCCGGATCTTTCACGGCTGTATTTCAGGCGTTGGAGATGTTTGCACTGGCAGGTGTTAACGGGGGAAGTAGTGAATATAACAAGCCACTAATGTGTAATGGAGCCAACCTGGCCTTTAAAAAGAATATGTATATCAACTATTTTAAAGACAATCAGTGGGCATCGGGAGATGATATGTTTTTACTTATTGCATTAAAAAAAGCAAAAAAGAAAATTGTTTATTTAAAATCAATGGAAGCTGTAGCTTGGGTCTCTGCTAAAAAGAGTTTCAGGGAAATGATTTTACAAAAACAACGATGGGTTTCAAAGTATAAAGGGTATGATGATATCGCTATTTTATTGACAGCCTTCATTGTTTTTATGATGAATTTGATCGTTATTGTCAGCTTCTTTGCAGGGTTGTTTTATGGTCCTGTAATCATTCTGTTTTTTGTTTTGATGGGATTGAAAATATTAGCAGATTTTATATTGATCCGTGAAACAACTTCTTTTTTTAACCAGGTGCATTGGTTAAAATATTTGTTTTTTGGGCAGTTGTTATATCCTTTTTACGCTACAGTGGTCGGTATTATGGGAAATACCGGGCATTATCAATGGAAAGGAAGAAAAGTACGTTGATATTTCCTGTTTTACCGTGTTTTTTGATAAATTTGAGGTTTTATTAAGAAAAAATAACTTATGGCCCTTAATTATATTTGGATTGGGTTTTTTATTATAGCGTTTATCGTGGCGCTTTTTAAATTAATTTTTTTGGGAGACACGGAAGTGTTTTCCGCCATGATGAAGAGTACATTTGATATGGCTGAGACAGGCTTTAAGCTCTCGATCGGGTTAACAGGTGCACTCACGTTGTGGCTCGGGATCATGAGGATAGGTGAAAAAGGCGGCATCGTGAACGTGTTGTCACGTGTCATTGGCCCGTTTTTTAAGCGTTTATTTCCGGAATTGCCATCAAATCATCCGGCAGTAGGGTCTATCATGATGAATGTTGCATCTAATATGATGGGGCTTGATAACGCTGCAACACCATTAGGATTAAAGGCCATGAAAGAAATGCAAAACACCAATACCAATAAACCTGTTGCATCCAATGCCATGATCATGTTTTTGGTGTTGAATACATCAGGGCTTACAATACTTCCTATCAGTATTATGGTTTACAGGGCTGAACTGGGGGCCGTTAACCCGGCAGATATTTTTATTCCCATTCTTATTGCAACCTATTTCTCCACGTTGGCCGGGCTGATTAGTGTTGCAATATATCAAAAAATCAATCTTTTAAATAAAGTAGTGTTGGCATATATCGGGGTCATTACAGCATTTATCCTGGGCATCATATATTATTTTTCAACATTATCACGAGAAGAGATTACAACCATATCCACCATTGCAAGTAATATCATCCTTTTTTCTATTATTATAGGTTTTATTTTGCTGGGGATCAGGAAAAAAATCAACATCTATGAAAATTTTATTGAAGGTGCGAAAGACGGCTTTTGGATCGCTGTCAAAATCATTCCTTATTTAATTGCTATTTTGGTTGCTATTGGCGTGTTCAGAACCTCGGGGACGCTTGAAGTACTTATCGGGAGCATTGAATGGGGGATAAGTAAATTGGGAATAAACACCGATTTTGTCCCGGCTCTCCCCACCGGTTTCATGAAACCTTTAAGTGGAAGCGGGGCACGGGGTATGATGGTGGAAGCAATAAAAACACACGGGGTGGATTCTTTTATAGGAAGACTCACGTCTGTAATGCAGGGCTCTACTGAAACAACATTTTATGTTATTGCATTATACTTTGGAACGGTAGGAATAAAAAGAACCCGCCATGCAGTAACATGCGGATTAATTGCTGATTTCACGGGAATTATTACAGCAATCTTAATTGGATATCTTTTTTTCCATTAAAGGTACTCCTAATAATGCAACAATTTGGCGCCAAATTGTTGCATTATTACTAAAATCAAAAATGATAAATAAAAACGGTTGAACCGTTAACATTCTTCTCTCTCATCTTCTGTTTCTCTACCTACTTCATCTTTTCTTGGTTTTGCTTTTTGCACTACTACACTTCTGTCTTCCAGCTCTTTGCCATTGAGCGCATCAATTGCTTTTTGAGCTTCATCATCATTTTCCATTTCAACAAAACCGTAGCCTTTAGATCTTCCTGATCTACGGTCAGTAATAACTTTAGCGGAAGTTACGGTTCCGTATTCTTCGAAAACTTCCTTTAAAAATTCACTCTTAATTTTAAAATTAAGATTAGCAATAAAAATGTTCATAGAAAAAAATTTAAAAGTTTGAAATTTGAAATCCAAGCATTCATCAATATCTAAACGCCTTTTTCATTCAATACCCCGGATGAATAAGCATTTAGCACTCTATGAATTACTCTTTACAAAGATAGGTTTTATTCATAAAATATAAAAAAAATTATTATTTTTAACAGGTATTTTTTTAATTTTACTTTCTTATGTCCACGTACAAAACTCATAAAACCTTTATATTTCATGAAAGCAGCCAGAAAACAAATCATCGTTCCCTATAATTTTTCTGATGAAGCAGATATAGCTTTGGTGAACGCTTATACAATAGCTAAATTTATACATGGTCAATTTATATTACTATACGTGATAGACCAGGGTGATTTTATACAACAGCTGTTGCGTACGGAAAACGAAATAAAAGCCATTGAGACGCAAGTGAAAACAAGGCTTGAGAAAATTGCTGATAAAGCTACAAAAGAGAGTGGAGTTATTATCACGACAATGGTTAGAAGAGGAAAAATTTATGAGGAAATCCTTGATACTGCCAGGGAAATATCGGCACGATTTATAATGCTTGGAAAACGCCACGTACTCCCTGCTGAACCCGGGGAATTAGGTTCAAAGATCACGAGGATTGTCAGGGCTGCTGATACCCCCGTTATTACTATACCCGGGAAAAAAGGAGTAGTATTGGATTACCAACATATTGTCGTACCTATTGATTTAACTCAACGAACAAGGGAGAAAATATTTAATGCTATTTCTTTTGGACAACACTATAATGCTACTGTACATTTGGTTTCTGTATTGATAGGAGGGGTGAAAGCCAGGGAAAGCAGGATTTTAAAGAAAATGCAGCGTATCCAGGGAATGATTGAAGAAAATGAAGTGAAATGTACTATTAAGCTCTATGAACGAACAGGGAAACCGATCCATAGGTTGGTTTTGGACTATTCAACAGAAATTAATGCTGACCTAATTATGGTCATGACTCATAAAGAAGCCAACAGGCATGATAATTATATTGGAGCTGTAGCATATAAAATAATTAATGAATCGGAAATACCGGTAATCAGTTTTAGTACCGGTGCAGCCAGACAAGATGAGGATTCAATTTTTAAGCCAATGGTTGATCCATTTAATATATGGAAAAAATGAAATAAGTTTGAACTATTCAGATAATTAAAAAAAGTAAGAAGGATAATGATTTAACGTTATTCACGTTGAATGATTATTGTTCTTAAGCGGAATGAAATCTAAAATTAATAATTTTAAAAAATGAAAAAAATAGGAATTTTTTACGGTACCAATTCGGGAAACACGGAAGAAATCGCGCTAAGAATTCAAAAAGAAATTGGAGAAGATAAAGTTGACGTGTATGATATATCAAGGACACCTTCTGAAAGAATGCTGGAATATGAGAATTTGATTTTTGGACTTTCAACATGGGGAGAAGGTGATTATCAAGACGATTGGGCAGGCTTCGTGCTTGCATGCGACAAAGAAGATCTTAGCCATAAAGTCATTGCAATGTTTGGATTGGGAGACCAGGAGAATTATCCCGACAGTTTTGTAGATGCCCTCGGGAAATTACATAAACGGATAACAACACAGAAGTGCAAGACAATTGGAGAATGGCCCATGGAAGGATATGATTTTAAACAGTCCAAAGCAGTAAAAAATAATAAGTTTGTTGGCCTGGTCATTGATGAAGATGTGCAACCGGATAAGACAGACCAACGAATAAAAAAATGGGTAAGCCAGGTCATTAAAGATTTTAATTAGTGTTTGTCTATAAAGTCCAACTTCTTCGTTGTTGCTCAAAATTTAAATCCTCAAATACCACAAGTATTCTGCGGTTTAAATTTTTCACACGCCTCGAATTTGAACTTTATAGAGCAAACACTTGACTTTATAGACGGATTGCGCCAAGCAAATCCCGTGAAAGGGGGATTAGATTAGTTCTTTGAAACTTTT
>CAYPTK010000208.1:0-1303 GCA_964413555.1 uncultured Bacteroidales bacterium
GCAATATACTTGAACAAGATACGAATACAGGTAAACAAGAAACAGAATCAACAGGTCCGGGTTCAGACAAAATCGAAACAACAAAAGCTGTAACAGCAGAAGCAGAAAATGAAAATAAAGCAACAGGTGACGCCCCGGAAGATATATCATTGCAAACGTACTATATTTATTTCCACCCGCGTAAAGACGTTTTAAAAAACGGGACAAACCCGCTCCTGCTTATTGATGAACTCAGAAACAGCGGAACATGCAAAGCATATTCATTCATACTCAACATCCCACCAATCCATGAATTAGCCTTTGATGAACTTCATGTAGGATGGCATATCATTTTGGCCGCTGAAAAAGAAAAGAAAGAAGCCATTTCTGATGTTTTCATCTTTATCGAAGATGATGCAGACCTTGAGATTCATGAAATATCGGGTAGCAACCTCTTTAACAAAAAAGAATTATGGAACGACATTGACAACTTACTCCGGTCAAAAAATACACCCGTGCATTCTGAACTACAGGAAATAAGCGATGCATCACCCCCCGGGGATCAGGCAAGCACGATTGAAGATCATAATACCTCATCAGAAAACAAACCAGAAGTGCCATCAGAAGAAATGGCTAAAGAACAGCAGATAAAAGAATATCCTATAACAGAAACAAAAAACAATATATCATTTGACAGCCGAAAGAAAAATTCTATTCAAAGTTTACGTATTTCAGCAGAAAAAGTAGATGAACTAATGAACCTGGTAAGTGAATTGGTAACCACGCAGGCCCGGCTTAAACTGTTTACAGAAAAACATGCTACTCCCGGCCTGGAAGCAATTTCAGAAAACATACAAAAACTCACGAGCCGGTTGCGGGATAATGCATTTGATCTATCACTTATTCCACTTCAAAGCATTATCACCCGTTTTCAACGAATGGTAAGAGATCTTTCTGCTGAACTGGGTAAAGACATTGTATTCAATACGAAGGGGGCTGAAACAGAACTGGACAAGTCTATTATAGAAAACCTCACGGACCCCATATTACATATACTCAGGAACAGCATAGATCATGGCATTGAAGACAATGAAACCAGGACAAAGGAAGGCAAACCAAAGAAAGGAGAGATTTTACTAAAGGCGTATTATTCAGGAGCTAACGTGTATATCGAGATCAGCGATGACGGAAGAGGGATTGATCCCGAGAACATTAGAAAGAACGCCATTGAGAAAGGTCTCATTGGGAATGATACGAAATTGAGTAAAAACGAGCTGTTTGACCTTGTCTTTGTCCCTGGTTTCTCTACAACAAACAATGTAAC
>CAYPTK010000208.1:1313-4673 GCA_964413555.1 uncultured Bacteroidales bacterium
GTGTTGGAATGGATGTCGTTCGGGACAAAATATCCGAAATCAGGGGCGAAGTAGAAATCGACTCAGTATTGGGAAGAGGAACAACAGTTACCATCAAACTCCCGCTTACCCTATCAATCATAGACGGACTATTGGCAAATGTAGGAGACACGAAATATATCATTCCATTGAATATGGTAGACAAAATATACATGATTAAAAAAGATCAAATAAACGAATCGTTCTACAATACATTAATATTAAGCGGGCAACAAGTTCCATACTATTCCCTGAGAGATGAATTTCATAATGGAGAAGAACAACCTGACAAACAACAGGTTATTATTGTTTCTTATGAAGACAGGCAACTTGGCATTGTTGTGGACAAAGTCATAGGCGAATACCAGGCTGTTTTAAAACCATTGGGGAAACACTACAGAAAAATGCAAATTTTCTCAGGTGGCACCATCCTCGGGGATGGAACTGTTGCACTTGTCATGGATACAAATAAAATGATCAAAAAATTTTCAAATCAACAAAAACAGGAGGTATATCATGGAGAATAATAAAGCCCTGGAAAGCAATTCGTACTTATCATTTAAAGTGGGAGGAGAATTATTTGCTGCTCACGTGAGCAAGGTGCTCAATATCTTAGATATTGGAAAAATAACAAAAGTCCCGCGAGCTCCTTCATACATGTTAGGAGTCATCAATCTCAGGGGCGCCGTATTACCGGTGATTGATTCCAGGATCAAGTTTGGAATGCCGGTCAATGAATCTAAAGAAGGTAATTGCATTATTGTCAATGAAATCCAAATAGACTCCGAAACAGTTAAAGTAGGCGCTTTGGTAGATGCTGTCGTGGAAGTGATGGAAGTAGAACAAAAAGATATTACCCCGCCACCAAGCATTGGCAAACGATTTAAAACCGACTTTATCAGCGGGGTCATAAGAAAAAATGATGAATTCATCATGATCCTGGATATGGATAAAGTGTATTCTACCGAAGAAATCAACGTGATCACGGAACACGCGGATAAAGAAACGGAGACAGTAAATGAATAATAACAAATAAATATAAAATCCAATTTAAAATCTAAAAATCAACAAATTGTAAAACTAAAATTTATGAATTATGAAATCAATTAATGACATGAAAATCGGCACCCGGTTAAACCTGTTGCTAAGTTTAACCTTTTTAGTGATCATGGTTTCTATTGGCCTGTACATGATCAATATGCAACGTAATAAAATCATTTCAGACACGGATATACGCATGTTTGAACAAGTAAATGACCTGGTAAGGGTGATTGACATACAGGTACAAAAAAATCAGAAAAAGGCTGACCGGGCTATTAAATCTGCACAATATGCCATTTTAAAAAATTCAGACATCCGTATCTCGAATGAAGAGAATACAAGTATAGAAATTATCAACCAGGAAACCCAAACCAGAAGTACCCGCTCAATACCTACCTGGTATTTGAATGGAGAAAAACTTCAACACAATGCTACATTGGTTGATAAACTGAAAGACATGACAGGAGCCGAAGTATCAATATTTCAAAAAATTGACGGGGGATATTGCCGAATAACCACCACGATACTAAATACAGAAGGTGCCAGAACAATTGGAACTTTTGTTCCGGATAATTCTAAAGTAGCACAAAACATAGGTGCCGGACAAACTTTCAATGGACGCGCGAAAGTAGTTGGAGAAGATTATCTGACAGGTTATGCTCCAATCAAAATCAATGGCGAAATTCATGGTATGATAGGCGTTGGGGTAGCGGAAAAAGACCTTGGAAGGATTAAAGATTTGTTTAGCAGCAAAATGTATTATAAAAATGGTTATCCTTATATCATCAGCAAAGACGGAACATTTATCATTCATCCTGCCAAAGAGGGTGAATCTGCAAAAGGACACGCGTTTTATGAAGACATGGTTAAATCAGGTAAAAATGAAGGTAAAATGTATTATGAATGGCAGGGAGACATGAAATATCAATACTTTAAATATTATGAACCCATAGAAGCCTATATTGCAACAACTCTCTATGAAAAAGATTTAATGGGCATCGTGAACAGCATGCGCAATACCATTCTGATCGCGTTATTGGCAGGCATACTCATATTCATAGCCATCAATACCTGGTTGACACGTAGTATAACAAAAGTGATCAAGAAAGGGGTTGAATTTGCAAAACGAGTGGCAGCCGGCGATTTAACAGCAGAAATGGACATCTATACAAAAGATGAAATTGGTGAACTGGCAGAATCGCTCAGGTATATGAATAGCAGTCTGAAAGGTATAGTAGAAAAAGCAAAAGCCATGTCTGAAGGAGATTTAACAGTACAAATCGATAAACGTTCGGATAATGATGAACTCATGGAAGCATTATCCAACATGGTTCACAAACTTCGTGAAATCATCGGGACCATTACCTCATCAGCAGAAAATGTATCCTCTGCAAGCCAGGAAATGAGTTCCAACTCACAACAAGTATCCCAGGGAGCATCTGAGCAAGCCTCTGCAGCAGAAGAAGTATCATCATCAATGGAACAAATGGCATCGAATATCCAACAAAATACTGAAAATGCACAACAAACAGAAAAAATCGCTGCCAAGGCCGCTGAAGATATCACGGAAGGCAGTCAGAATGTAAACCAAACAGTGGATGCAATGAAAAAAATCGCGGAAAAAGTATCAATCATTGGTGACATTGCCGAACAAACCAACATGCTCGCACTCAATGCCGCGGTTGAAGCTGCACGTGCCGGAGAACACGGGAAAGGATTTGCCGTAGTTGCCGCTGAAGTTAGAAAACTGGCAGAAAAAAGCCAGACTGCAGCAGCGGAAATTGACGGGCTCACCAATTCCAGTGTAGATGTAGCCGAAAGATCAGGTGAATTATTACAAAAAATAGTCCCTGACATACAAAAAACATCTAAACTGGTACAGGAAATCACGGCAGCCAGCAATGAACAAAATAATGGCGCGGAACAAATCAACAATGCCGTGAATCAACTCAATGAAGTAACCCAACAAAATGCTTCCGCTTCGGAAGAAATGGCAACTTCATCAGAAGAACTTTCGAGTCAGGCCGATCAATTACTGGATGTTACCTCTTTCTTTAAAATGAATGGCAAAGAAACCAACCATAAAAACAATCAACGAAAACAGGGAATGAAAAAAAATATAAAGGCCGGGCATATCAATAAAGAAAGTGTACAATCAACTCAACATACAAACCAGCCCAATGCTGACCAGGGAGGGAACGGCGGAAGCAATGAACATCATAAAATACTCCTGCACAACAAACAAAACAAAGGAGTGATTATCATCTTACAAGAAGAAGCCGCCGATAAACAAACCACAGC
>CAYPTK010000209.1:0-4672 GCA_964413555.1 uncultured Bacteroidales bacterium
CAGTAGTTGTGTTCAGAAACGGTTTAGCAGGTGTTTTGCAAGCTATTTCCGGCATTTTTTACATGCCGCTTTTCTGGATCACTTCAATATGGTACAGGAGGCTTAGGACGATCACCCTGGGTGATTTTTTTGAGGAACGGTTTAACTCAAAAGGAATAGCAGCTTTTTATGCAGGTGTAAGCGCCTTTTTCTTCATGCTGATCATCGGGCTTGGATTTATGGCCATGACCAAGACTGTCACCGCTATTGCAGAAAAACCGGTTTCTGAACTTACCGTTGAGGAAAAGGTAGAACGCCAACAAGCATTGGAATTAGATAAGCTTGAAAATACAGACATACGCCTATTGACTGTCGCAGATAAAGCGAGATTAAAAGAATTGCGTTTGATGAATCCACGAAAAGATTTTTCATATTTTAATGAAATTGCACTCATGTGGATCGTGCTCATAATTGTGGTATTATATGCAGGGTTCGGGGGGCTTGAAGCGGCATTTCTAAGCGATACGCTCCAGGGGATACTTATCTTGTTATTATCTATTTTGATGGTGCCTTTTGCCTATCAAAAAATCAACAGTATGTTTAATACAGAAGGTGTTAGTGGGATTATTGAAGTTGCCCGTTCTAAATTGCCCGAATCTGCATTTGAAATATGGGGCTCTCCTCAGCTTGCCGATTTCACGTGGTATTATCTCGTGGTGCTCACGATTGTTATTTTTATCAACATTTGTACCCAGGCAAACCAATTGGTTGCATGTGGTTCGGCCAAAGATGATTATACGGCGCGTTTTGGGTTTACATCCGGAATCTTTCTCAAGCGAATCGCCAGTTTGATGTGGGGCACCACAGCCATCTTATTAATCATTTTATATAGTGATTTAATTTCCAACCCGGATTATTTATGGGGTAAAGCAACCAGGGATTTACTGGGCCCATTGAACTTGGGTTTGGTAGGGCTGATGATCGCTTGTTTATTGTCTGCTCTTATGTCAACTGCAGAAGCATTAATGCTTACATCGTCCAGCCTGTTGACCCATAACCTTGTCCGCCCCCTTTACCCAAACCTCCCGGAAAAAACCTACCTCAGGATAGGGAAGGTAAGCGGGATATTTATTATGGTCGGTGCCGTACTTTGTGCTATGTGGTTCGATAATATCTTTCAGCTGTTGAAAATTTTATGGGAATTCAATATCATCGTGGCCGCAGGTTTTTGGCTAGGGATGAAATGGCGCAAAGCGAACCGAAAAGCAGCATGGGCTTCAGCCATAAGTACAGCTATAATATTTTTTGTATTACAATTACTCATTCCATTAATCCCCGGAGTAAAAACGAATGAATACCTGACCAAGACAATTGAACCGAGGGAAATTGTTGTTGAATATAAGGTGCGAAATGTTGATGTTGAAAACCGTGAAAAAGAAATTGAATTATGGGAAAAATTAAATGAAAAAGGAATTACAGACACGGAAAAACCTCCACCACTTCAAGTAGGGGAAGAATTTGAAAAGAAAACCATTACCAAGAGAAAATCTATCTTCTGGTCAAATGGATTAAAATATGGCGAAAACGGAGAAGTATATGGAACAGGATTGCTTTCTTTAGAGTTGCTGGCAATGGATGCACTGGGCTTTGAGCTATCGAAAAATGATTATGCAATGAATGAAACGTTAAGACTATTAGCTCGTTCGACCTGGCCATTCCTAATCCTCCTCCTGATAGGCTCGTTTACCAAAAAAGAGCCCAAAGAAATGCTTGACCGTTTTTATGTAAAAATGAAAACACCTTCAGTTGCTGACAAAGAAGAAGATGACAGGCAGATGCAATTGTCTTATGAAAATCCACAACGGTTTGATCACAAAAAAATGTTCCCTAAATCGAACTGGGAATTTGAAAAATTTGAAAAAATTGACATCAAAGGCCTGCTTTACTTTTCAGCAGGAGCAGCTTTGATTTATGGAATATTGTACTTTATATCATCTCTTGGTAAATAAAACATAAAACATATGATAAAAAAATATTTAGACGACTTGGAAAGCAGGATTAACGCGGAAGAAGAAGACCGGTTAATCAAGCATTGGGATGCATTCATCCACAACCAAATAAAAGAAGACGTGTTTGTTCCCCGGCGGAATTACACTGCCCCGGAAACTGTCGAATATCCTCAGATATTAGGAAATAAAGCCATGGAAGACATGGATATGATGGTAATTCGAGAGTTAAAAGGGTGCTCGAATTTACTCCTGAATAATTTTGGCAATCTACTTAATGTACGGGCTAATTATAGTGTTGGAATCTTTCCTTCTTTTTTTGGAGCAGAAATTTTTTATTCAGATGATTCACTTAACCTGATGCCCATAACACGGGAATTACCACCTGAGGAAATTGACAATATCTTAGAAAAAGGGATTCCTGACCTCAACACAGGATTGGTGGCCAAAACATTTGAATTTGGACATTATTTCATGGATTTGATAAAAGATTACCCGAAGATAAAAAAATACATTCACCATTACCACCCCGATTTTCAAGGCCCTATGGATATTGTAGAATTGCTCTGGGGTTCTGAAATCTTTACTGATATCATTTTAAAAGCGGATCAGGTGACCGATCTGTTAAAACTTGTTACAGATACATATATTAAATTATTAAAAAAGTGGTACCAAGAATTCCCACCGTATTACGATGACATGTCGGTTCATTGGGGCTTAATGCAACCCGGCCATGTAATGATAAGGGATGACTCGGCCACTAATTTTTCTCCCGGCCAGGTAAATGAATTTGTTTTGCCTTATGATCAACTGGTGTTGAATGCATTTGACGGGGGAACCATTCATTATTGCGGAGGGGGGACGCATTTTATCGAAGATATGTGTAACCTGGATAAAATGTATGCAATTCAATTATCACAACCAGATTACAATGACATGAATATAATTTTTGACAATACAGTAGATAAAAAAATAAAATTGCTCGGATTACGAAATGATGGTGTGGAACAAGCGGTTAAACAGGGGCGTTCCCTGAAAGGCCAGGTGCATACCGGGGATTTTATTTTTCATAGTACGAGTTCAAAAAATGAATAGCTTAACATGAAATGATTTACAATAATCTTTTGTTCCATTAAAAAAAATAAAACTATGAAAATTAAAAAAAAATTCTTTATTTTATTAAGTATGTTTTTCGTAACATGGCACATGCGGGGAGCTGATTTGCATGTAGGCCAGGGGCAAATATACAGTACAATACAGGCAGCAGTAGATGCCGCCTCACCGGATGATGTAATAATTATTCATCAGGGAACTTACAGGGAACAGGTCGAAATTGATGTAGAAGGCCTGACATTTCACCCCAATGGTACAGATACCGTAACAGTAAGCGGTACAGAAGTCATTACCAATTGGACAAATGAGGGAAATGGTGTGTATAGCGCCATAGTAGGTTGGGATGTGACCGAAGTCGGCCAAAGCAACCAGGTTTTTATCGATGGTGAAATGATCCATCTCGCAAGGTGGCCCAAACGCCCCGTGCCAGAAACAGGTGATTTTGTTAACGACCTCGAACTCGGGGAAATGAACGGTGCCACAGATGAAGGTGACAATCTGGTCGAAATAATTGATCATGACTATGACCAGGACAGTTTATGGATAGGAGCCAAAGTATGGCTTAACTTATCAAGCGCAAAAAACAAAAAAGACGGCCAGGGCCATTCAGGTGATGTATTGTCTGTAGACGGCACATATATCCTGTTAAATACAGGAGGAAATGTTGGAGATGATAATTGGGGAATCGATGCCGGTACCCGGTATTACTTTTTCGACCCTGCCCCTGAACAGGTTGCTGCACACGGTGGGATTAACAATGTTTTGGCCGCGGGTGAATGGTGGAAACACGGTGACACCCTTTATGTAAAAACCAAAGACGGAAATGCACCGTCTTCCACCGGCACCGGTTCCAATGTGGTAGAAGTAAAAAAACGGGTATTTGCTTTTAAACCTACCAAAGAAGCGAAATCTCTTCAAAATGTAACAATACGGGATATTCATCTATTTGGAGCTTCTATAACCACTGATACGGAATTCGATGGCCGTAACGCTTTATCAAACGCAAAAAATAATATCATTAATGGCATTACTGCAAAATATATCCAACATTTTACCGATCTAAGCGGACATATGCAGGTTCAATGGAACGGGAGATCAGGCATTATTTTAAGCGGCGCCGACAATAGACTGATAAACAGCACGATAACACATACAGCAGGTCCTGCAGTATCTTGTATGGGAGAAAGCAATAAAATTCACAATAATTATTTTGACCGTTGTAATTATCAGGTTACTGAGTCCGCAAGTATCAATTTTGGTTGGTATGCTACTTATACTAAAAATCATGACATAGGATATAACACCATTTCAAATACACCACATGCCGCAATTACATTGCGTGGAATTAAAAATGGAAATGTAAGAAGCAAAGGGGTTGCCAGGATACATCACAATATCATGCATGACTGTTTAACGAGGGTTCATGATTCAGGTTTGTTGGATGGGGGTAAAAATTATGACTGGCTCCGTATAGACCACAATATCATGTACAATGCCCCCGAATTTCTGCAAATTGGGATTTACCTTGATTTTGGCGATACAAAAATGAATGATATGGGACGTATGTTAATAGA
>CAYPTK010000210.1:0-4667 GCA_964413555.1 uncultured Bacteroidales bacterium
CTTCGTTACGCTTGCCCCAAAATTGCTCATTTACACCAGTAAACCGAGTATATAGACAAACACCATTAAACATTAAGCATACAATATTAATATTCAACCTGTAAAATTTCTTATTTTTTATTTTAATAAATAATTATTAATTTTAATAACTCAAAAGTAATTTTTAACATGAAAGTACAAATTATAATTAAATCAACGATCAAATAAACATTTTACATAAAAAATGCCTCAAAACAAACTTGTTTTACTTATAGAAGATGATGAATCGCTTCTTTATTCAACCAAAGATTTTTTGGAAGAAGAAGGATTCTCTGTAATATGCGCTTCGGATGGCATGGAAGGTGTTCAAAAAGCACTGACACGGCACCCGGATATAATCCTGGCAGACATTTCGCTACCTAAACTGGATGGATACCAGGTTTATAAAACATTGCAGGAAAATCAGAATACCATGTTCATCCCGTTTATTTTCATCACTGCAAAATCCTCTGCCGAAGACATCCGCGCGGGCATGCAATTAGGCGCCGATGATTACATCACGAAACCCTATGATTACGAAGAACTCCTGACCACGATCAATACCCGTGTTGAGAAACAGGAAAAACTAGTCTCATCTTCTGATGACAAATACAATGCTCTCCTGGAAAACACGCTGGCAGGGGTCTTCATTATTGATAAAAACCATAAACTCGTGTTCTACAATTCAAAATTCCTAAAATTATTTGATTATGATGAGCGGGAAATAAATAAAATTGCATTCACGGATTTATTCATCCCCGATGACAAAGAAAAAATAGAATCGAAATTACGAAAATTATTCCGTGGTGTACAAAACCATTTTTCTTTACAGATTACAGGGATTGACAGGAAACAAAAACATATCCCGGTTTCTGTTTACGCGGGGCAATCATTTATAAAAGGTAAAACAATGGTGATAGGGAACCTCCTGAAAGAAGATGCCATCCTTTCAAAGGAAAAAGAGGATGATGAATTTTCTAAAGAAACCTATGATGAACATGAAATGAGCAATGCTGTTGAATACATCTTAAAGCACAAAGAATTAATATCCCCTACACAAACTAAACAATTAAAAATTCTCTCTAAAAAACCCAAAACTTCGTCTGAACCAGAAATTAAGCTTACCAACCGGGAAAAAGAAGTGCTCCAGTATATTTGTGAAGGATATACCAACCAGGAAATTGCCGATAAATTATTCATCAGCCAACGCACGGTTGACGGGCACCGCTCTAACCTGATAGATAAAACCTATAGCCGCAATACAGCAGAACTGGTAACCTTTGCCATTAAACACGAGCTGGTGAACGTGTAGGTGTTTCACGTGGCCTAGTGAACCGATCATGCTTTTATCCAGTACTCATGTTCCCCAGTTCTCCCTGTCGAGGCTCCGGTACTGGATGGCTTCGGCAAGATGGTGAGCTTCAACGTGGCCTTTATGTTCCAGGTCAGCGATGGTGCGTGATAATTTCAGGATTCTGTCATATGCCCGGGCAGACAAGCCCAACGTGTTCATTGCATTTTTCAATAAATTCTGTCCGGCTTTATCTATCTCACAATGTTCACGTAATAATTTCGAGCTCATTTGGGCATTGGTATGAATTTGCTGATGCTTTTCAAACCGTGCTTCTTGTTTTTCCCTGGCTTTTATCACCCGATGCCTGATTGTTTCGCTATCTTCACTTTCTCTCATTTTAGACAATTCATTAAAGGGTACCGGGGTTACTTCAATATGAATATCAATCCTGTCAAGCAAAGGGCCTGAAATACGGTTTAAATATCGTTGGATCATGCCCGGGGCACAAACACATTCTTTTTCAGGATGATTATAATACCCACACGGGCATGGATTCATAGAGGCCACCAACATCAGGCTGGCAGGGTATTCTACTGTAAACCGTGCTCTTGAAATAGTGATAACCCTGTCCTCTAATGGCTGACGCATCACTTCCAGGACATTGCGTTTAAACTCCGGCAGCTCATCAAGAAAAAGCACGCCATTGTGTGCCAGTGATATTTCACCGGGCTGCGGGAAAGACCCCCCGCCAACCAACGCGACATCACTCACCGTGTGATGGGGTGAACGAAAAGGCCTCTTTGTCATCAAAGACGTTTTTTCATCCAGCTTGCCCACGACAGAATGTATCTTTGTCGTTTCAAGAGCCTCGTGCAACGTGAGCGGTGGTATAATTGTCGGGATTCTTTTTGCAATCATTGTCTTACCGGCACCTGGCGGGCCTATCATTAAAATATTATGTCCCCCTGCAGCCGATATCTCTATGGCCCTTTTAACATTCTCCTGTCCTTTCACGTCGGCAAAATCTATTTCATAATGATTGGCATTGGCAAAAAACTCTTCACGTGTATGCACGACGGTAGGATCAATTCGCGTAACATCATTCAAAAAATCAGCCACCTCACGTATATTAAGCGCTCCATATACTTCAAGATCGTTCACCACGGCGGCTTCACGTGCATTCTGCACCGGGAGCACGATGCCTTTAAACCCCTGTTCCCTGGCCTTGATGGCAATGGGCAGCACCCCTTTAATCGGCTGAAGGCTTCCATCGAGTGATAGTTCGCCCATGATCACGTGTTGATCAAGCTTTTCAGGTTCAATTTGGCCTGTGCCAGCTAACAATCCAACAGCCAATGGCAGGTCATATGCCGCGCCCTCTTTTTTAATGTCTGCAGGAGCCATGTTAATCACCACCTTTTTGCCCGGCCTCCTGAAATCATTCGTGGCAAGGGCTGTATATATCCTTTGCTGGCTTTCCTTTACAGCATTGTCAGGCAGGCCGACAAGTAAAAATTTCGCACCCTGCGACACGCTTACCTCTATTGTAATCGGGATTGCATTGATCCCCTGCACGGCATAACCAAATGTTTTAACCAACATACTTAGATAAGTTTACTTATTTTTTGCATCTAAAATAACCAAAAATATTAATAAATCAAATTGGCATAGCATTTGTTTATATTTTTATAAACAGTATAAATTTGAATATTTGGTACAGGATGTTCGATAACGAGGTTTGCACCCCCAAAAAAACGGACAGTTTACTGGCATAAATGAGAATTTTTGGGGCAAGTGTAACGAAAAACAGGCTTTAGAGACAGACACGGGTTAATCGCAAAAATGAACATAATAAATATCAAAATTACCTTCCCCGCCTTGCCTGTTTGAAGAAAAATAGCCGGTGCATTGATCATGGCTCATGATATAAAAGAGGTCATCAAACGGGGTGTTTACCGGATACCCCAGGTTTTCCGGTGCAGACCAGCCTTTGCCTGTCATCTTAATTTGAAATATATCATATCCGCCCATGTTTTCATGGCCTTTAGAGCTAAAAAACAATGTTTTCCCGCCAGGGCCAAGCGAAATACCATATTCATCATAAGAAGTATTTATTTTTTCTCCTAAATTCTCCGGTTCAGTCCATTTATTCCTCCCGCAGCGGTGACTGAAATAGATATCATCTCCTCCTATTGTTTTGTCCTTTCTATTACTCACGAAAAACAGGGTATCTCCTGATTTAGAAAAACAACCACACGACTCCCTCCATTTGGTATTGATCTCTTTGGGAAACGCTACAGGTTTTCCCCAATCCTCCCCGTCATATCTCATGTAAAACAGATCTCCGCCATTTTTTTTGCCATTGAAAACAATGACCTGGGAACCATGGATGCCATTGCCTACAAATGCATTGTGATAAGAATTATTTATAAAAGAAGAAAGCATTGTTCCCTTGCCCCATTCACCATCTGTCTTTTTAGAGCTGTATACATCTTCATAATAATAAAAATCATTTTTATCTATAGCGCCTCCTGTTAAATTTTTCTTTCTTGAAGTATAAAACAAGATGCTTTCTTTTGGTGATAAAATCGGCCTGTATTCAGGAAATTCAGTATTAATGGAATCACCAATATTATAAATAACAGAAGAAACCCGGTCTGCCACCAATCGTTTGGCAACATTGCTTTGTTCCATGTAACGCCGTGCCTTTTGCATCGCGTCTCCATCATCCAGTTGTTCCATTTTGTCATAATATCGTTGATACATCATCAGTGCACTATCAAATTGATAATTTAAATGATAGCCCAGGCCTGTTTTAAAATCAATGTCTTCTGCAACACCCGGGTCCAGATTCTTTGCCTTTTGAAAATATTTAAGGCACTTATATTTTTCGCATGTACCTAAATAGCTCTCTCCTATCTTGTAATTAAGTGACGGGCTTTCTTCGCTCTCCTGATATGCTTTCAAAAAATATGTTACGGCTTTATGGTTAACAGATTCTTTTAAAAAGTAATCACCTATTTTCAAGTCCGTTGAAACATCCTCACCCGCCCCGTGATCCTGAACATACACACCGCCTTTTTGATTATCCCGGGCATTAAGGGTTAAAAAAAACACGGATAGTAAGGTTATATTCAAAAAATAATTTATTTTTATAAATTCACGTGTGATTTTTCTTATCATTAAAATCTTTTTTACTTTTATTTCGTAAAATTAAAAAAACTTTCTGTACCTGAAACAAACATGAATGTATTTACTTTTATCTAAATAGTGTTTGTCCATAATGTCCGCTAACCCCGGTACAGTCATTCTTCCTTACGGGGCAGGCTTCGTTACGCTTGCCCCAAAATTGCTC